>NZ_RZSB01000482.1:0-4681 GCF_004023285.1 Mesorhizobium sp. M2A.F.Ca.ET.067.02.1.1 | reverse complement strand
GCCCGGGTCGAGCCCATGCGCCGCCGCCGCCTCCCGCAGCGCCCCCAGCGTCACCCCCGCCTGCACGATCGCCACCCGCGCGAACGGATCGATCTCCTCGATTTGGGCAAGCCCGCCGAGATCGCAGATGATCTGCCCTTGGGAAGTCGCTGCCCCGCCCGCCAGCCCCGTGCGCCCGCCTTGGGCGACAAGGCTGATGCCACGCTCCGCGCAAAACCGCACCAGCGCCGCGACGCCCTCGACATCACGCGGCCGCACCAGCGCCGAAGCGCCGAAATTGCGGGCATCGAAGCCGGGATCGCGCGAGGCGAGCTCGGCGGCGTCCCAGATGGTGGTGGAGGGCAGGGCGGCGCGCAAAGCGGCGATGAGGGAGGCGGACATGCGAAGGCTCCGGGGCGGGAAGCGATATTCTATAGAGGAACCGGAGCCTCCGAGTCACGGAGCTTACCGAAGAGCCCGCGCGAAGACAGCGCCATCCAAACCCGTCACCGGGCTGGGCGCGAGATCGGCAAAAAAGACGCGCCTGACGGTCTGGCGTCAGCCCTTTTTGGCAAAGCCGGCGGTAACCTCGTCCTTGTGCGCAGCGAAGGCCTTCAGGACCTCCGACTTTTCGGCCTCCGGCACCTTGAAGTGGTCTAGGGTCCGCCCCAGTTCCGCCGCGACCTCGTCGAATTCCGCCGGAGAGATCCGCAAGTCGCGATGCGCCTCCTCGAGGCCGAGCGGCGTCGCGCCGGGCCTCGTGGCCACGAACTTATAGGGGCCGCCGGAAACGTCGCAGACCCACAGCGTGCGCATGAATTTGAGGCCGGGGAGCCGTTCAAGGTTCTTGGTGTGCCATTTCCGTAGCTGTGGGTTCTTGGACTTCTTGCCGACAATGGGATTCTTCACTACGGCGTCGCTGAAGTAATCCACCACCGCGGCGATGGCGAACACGCCCCCCAACCGCTCGTACAGGCTTTTGTCAGGCGTGGTTTGCTTGTTCTGCGCGCGCGCCATGTCGGCCGGCAATACAGCGGTCGATGCGGCGGCCACCGTCAGCCCTGCGACGACACATCGTCTTGTGAAAAAGGTCGAAACAGCCGTTGTCATCTCTGGTTCCCTTTGAGGTTATGCCAGAGCAAGCCGCGGCCTGTCTGGCGGCGACAATGAGTTAGATCTTCGGATATGTCCACTTTGCCTTACCTGGCATCGTCTGAGAAACTAACGAGTCCCCAGTGCCAAATATTCCGGTCGAGGCCTGTTTCATGGCCACGCCAGTTTAAAGACCCGCGCTAGCGCGTCGTCCAGGTTCAGGAACATTCCGCGTCGAACGGAGTTTGAAACGACGGCCCCCGCTCGCAGTGGCCAAGATCGGTCGATGAGGCGAGCTTATGTCGTCTCGGTGAGAAATGCGATGAACGTCAGCGGCGAAGCGACCAGATCTTTTTGGATGCTCGATACCAGCTTCCCCAGCGCTCCCCGCCTCGAACAGGACGAGCAGTGCGACGTGGCCGTCATCGGAGCCGGCATCGCCGGAGTTTCCGTCGCCTACGAGCTGGCCTTGGCAGGTCGCAAGGTGGTGCTTGTGGATCGCGGCCCTCTGCTCGGCGGCATGACTTCCCGCACGACCGCCCATTTGGCGCCCATCTGCGATGACGGTTTGAGCGCTCTGGTTAAGATGCGCGGCGAGGCCCTCGCGCGCGGATTTCAGGAAAGCCAGCAAGCCGCCGTCGACTGTATCGAACAGCATGTCGGCAGGCTGGAGATCGACTGCGACTTCCGGCGGCTGGACGGCTTCCTTTTCCCCGCCGCCTGGATGGATGAGAAAGAGGCCGCCAGAGAATGCAACAAGGAATATGCCGCCGCGGCAAAGATCGGCGTCGCGGTTGAGCATGGCAAGGGTGTAGCGCTCAAGGGCCATGAAAAGGCGCCCATCCTGCGCTATCCGAACCAGGCCACTTTCCATCCGCTGAAATATCTTCGCGCGCTGCTCGCCGATTTCCAGAAGCGAGGCGGCAAGGCATTCACCGATAGCGCCGTCGTCGAAATCGAGGAGGGAACGCAGGTTCGCCTGAAATGCGACGGCGGCTCCACCATCACCGCTTCGAACGCGGTGTTCGCCACCAATTCGCCGATCAACACCTGGGTAAAGATCCATAGCAAGATGGCGCCTTACCGCACCTATGCGATGGCTTTCGACATTGAAAGGGGAATTCTTCCCGACGCGCTCTACTGGGACATGGACGATCCCTATTATTATGTCCGACTCAATCCCGGCCCCAGCGAGACCGACTGTCTCATTGCCGGCGGCCGCGATCACAAATCGGGCGAAGCCGATGACGGCGAGGCTCGCTTTACTGCGCTCGAAGCCTGGATCAGGGCATTGGTGCCCGATCTTGGCAGAGAAAGAGCGAGATGGTCCGGTCAGGTTCTCGATACGATCGACTATTGCGGCTTCATAGGCCGCAGCCCCGGCAACGGCAACGTCTTCATCGCCACCGGCGACTCCGGACAGGGCATGACGCACGGCGCATTGGCCGGACTGCTGATCCGCGATTTGATCGTGGAAGGATCGAACCCCTGGGAAGCCGTGTACGCCCCGGACCGGACGCCGCCCGCAGCCTTTGCGCAATACGTCAATGAGAACCTCACGACGGTGAAGAACCTTGCTGGCTATTTGCTGCCCGGCGAGATCAAATCGGCTGACGATCTCAAGCCTGGTGAAGGCGGCATCCTTCAGGACGGCTTGAGCAAGCTCGCCGTATGTCGCGACTGCGACGGAACGCTGCACCGGCATTCGGCGAGCTGCACGCATCTGGGCTGCATCGTGCATTGGAATTCCACGGAGCAGTGCTGGGATTGCCCCTGCCATGGCTCGCAGTTCTCGCCAGACGGAACCGTCCTCAACGGGCCGGCGATCCGGCCTTTGGCCTAGCCCGGCGGGAGAGGCTTGACCGCTGCAATTCGCCCGACACTCGTCGGCTATAGCGCCCCAGCCACCGGCTCCGATTGTTCTGTTTCGTAGGATTCGCCTATCCCACCCAAACCGAGCACCCAACCTTCTGCCCGGTAACGCTATCCCGCACCACCTTCGCATCCACGCGCCGCAACCCCACCCGGTTGGCCCGCACTTCCTTGCTCGCGAGATAGGCCGGATCGCCCACTTCCCAGTGGTAGCGTGTGTTGGCGGGCGCCCGCATCCAGGTGAATTTCGACAGGTAGGCCACCTGTCCGGGCGTGGTGTCGGCGAAGCGGCAGTCGATGGTGGCGGGCATCAGGCCCTTCGCGGCCATCGCGTTGACGACCTTGTCGGCGTCGGCCGTCGCCAGCCATTGGTCGATGCCGCTCGTCTGGTATGCGTCAATGCCTGTCGGCTGGTGCGTCATGCACCCTCCCAGCAGCATCAGCGCCGCCAGTGCCGTGCCTGCCTTGCCTGCTCGCCTGCAGTCTTCCCGATAAATGCCCATTGCCCGTCTCCTTGTCCCTGAAGAGTGGAAAGTCCCGGGCGGGATGGTGCTCGGCTGCAGATCGCCTGTATATTAGCCGCTTCACATGCGCGACCCGAGCGGGCTTGGCCGCTCTATCGGCTTGCGCGGGCAGGGGGAGCGATCGCGCCTGGGACGATGTCGGTGTTCTGGGCCACCTTGATCCGCCATCCAAGCTGTTCCTTCTTCACCACCAGAAGCAGGATGCCTTCCCGCGTTCCGGCGGGCGAGCCGTCCGGGGCGGATGCGCCGGTCAGGGTCCATCTGTAGTGCACCGATGCGAGGCCGGGAGACAGCTCGACGACCGACGCGGCGACACCCTCCAGCCGGCTGTCGCGAAACATGGTCTTGTGCGTCGCGCGGTGCGCCGCTTCGATCTCGGCCCGGTCTTTCCACCACATGCCAACGACATTGACGAAATTGGCGTCCTCGCAAAACAGCGCCGCGAAGTCGTCCATGTCATGTCTGTTCCAGGCAACGGCGAAGGCGGCCGCGGCGTCCTCGGGCTTGCTGATCTCCATGACATGATCTCCCTTGCTTTCCGCCAGGCTGGGGTGAGACGATAGCGGCATCGGCAGGCCCTGTCACCGTGCGGCCACAGAACTTGGCCGCGCCACTTCCTTAACGGCCCTGATCCCCAAAATTAACCTTTTGTTAACCATTCGCCCGGCACCCTTTAACCATTGAGTAAGGATTCGCCTGGACGTGACCTTCGCCGCCCCCCTGCACAACAAATCGATCCGCTTCCGCGCCCGTTCCTTCGTCGCTTTCACGCTGACGCCGGAGGCGCCGATCGCCGACTGGCTGGAGGGACTGGATCGCTGGATCGCCAACTCGCCGGGCTATTTCAACGGTCGCCCGGTGGTGCTGGATCTCAACCTCCTCCAGCCGGGACCGGAGGAGATCGGCGCGCTGGTCGGCGTGCTCGGCTCGCGCGGCATCCGCGTCTATGCCATCGAACTGGAAGGCGCCGAGCTCGGGCCTGAGCTGCCGCCGCTCTTGGCCGGCGCCAAGGAGGCGACCGCCGAGGGGCTGCTGGGCCGGGCCGCGCGCAAGGCGCGGGCCGAGGAATTGGAAGTCGTCGCCGGGGAGCAGGCTCAGGCCGCTGGAGAGATCCAGCTGGTCGCGGAGGCGGTGCCGGCCGAGGTTCCGCAGATCGCGATGTCCGCCGACGAGCCGGTCGACCCCGATCTGGCGAGGCTCGAAGCGGTCAGGAT
>NZ_RZSB01000481.1:0-4700 GCF_004023285.1 Mesorhizobium sp. M2A.F.Ca.ET.067.02.1.1 | reverse complement strand
CTTCCTTCCGGTCGAGCACAAAGCCGAGATAGAGCTCCTGCGCGATGTCGACGGCTTCCTCCAGATAGAGGCGCGAGATCAGCTTGCCGCGCGGGCCGGTCTGCTGCGTCACCAGCTTGCGTCCGAGCATGGCTTCGGCGGCGTTGGAGATCTCCTCGTCATTCGAGCAGAGTTTTATCCCGCCGGCTTTGCCGCGCGCGCCGGAATGAACCTGCGCCTTCAGCACCCATTTCGAGCCGCCGATCTCGCGCGCGCGGTAGGTCGCCTGCTCGGGGCTGTAGGCGAGGCCGCCGCGCGGCACATGCACGCCGTGGCGGGCAAGCAGTTCCTTGGCCTGGTATTCGTGGATGTCCATCTTGTCCTCCCAGTTTTTTTACTGCGCGGCGTGAACCTGGCCGGCGCGCTCGATCGCTTCGTTGACCACCAGCACATTGCGCGCCATGCGTTCCGACGCGGCGTCGATCATCTTGCCGTCGAGCGCGGCTGCGCCCTTGCCCAGCGCCTCCGCTTCCTTCAGCACCTCGAGGATGCGGCGGGCGCGGGGGACCTCTTTCTCCGGCGGCGAAAATACGTCGTTGGCGAGAGCGATCTGCGAGGGATGGATCGCCCATTTGCCTTCGATGCCGAGGGCCGCGGCGCGCCTGGCGGCCGCCTTGTAGCCTTCAGGATCGGAGAAATCGCCGAACGGCCCGTCGATGGCGCGCAAGCCATAGGCGCGGCAGGCGACCGTCATGCGCGACAGCGCGAAATGCCATTGGTCGCCGGGATAGTCAGGGTTCAACCCGCCGATGTTGACTGTGCGCGCCTTGTTGCTCGCGGCATAGTCGGCGACGCCGAAATGCATCGCTTCGAGACGTCCGGGCGTGGCGGCGATCGCCTCGACATTGGCCATGCCGAGCGCGGTCTCGATCAGTGCTTCGAGGCCGACGCGGGTCTTAAAGCCCTTGGCCATCTCGATCTGGTTGACCATGGCCTCGACCATATAGAGGTCTGCGGGAACGCCGACCTTCGGCACCAGGATGGTGTCCAGCCGGTCGCCGGCCTGTTCCATGACGTCGACGACGTCGCGGTACATGTAATGGGTGTCGAGGCCGTTGATGCGCACCGAGACGGTCTTGCCTTTGGCGCGCCAGTCGATGTCGTTCAGCGCCTGGATGATGTTCTTACGGGCGCGCTCCTTGTCGGGCGGCGCCACCGCGTCCTCGATGTCGAGGAAGACGAAGTCGGCGGCGCTGTTCGCGGCCTTGTCGATCATCTCCGTGCTGGAGCCTGGAACGGCCAGCTCGCTGCGCTGGAGCCTGAGTTTCTTCAGGTGGTGGATGGTGTGGCTCATGGTGCGCCCCTTATGCCGCCTTGGCGACCGGCATTTCGGCCGTGCGGCGGAAGTGCTCGATCGCCGCCGCCACGCCTGAGCCCGGCGCCAGGCGCACGCCGCAATCGAGCAGCGCCATTTCGGCCGCCGACAGCGAGGCCAGCACCATCACTTCGTTCAGCCAGCCGAGATGGCCGATGCGGAAGACCTTGCCGGCAACCTTGTTGAGGCCGCCGCCAAGCGATGTCTGGTATGCGCTGTAGGCGCGCTTGACGACGTTGGCGCTGTCGATGCCTTCCGGAACCAGGATGGCGCTGACCGTGTCGGAGTGCCATTGCGGCGCCTTGGCGCAAAGCTTCAGGCCCCAGGCGTCGACCGCCTTGCGCACGCCTTCGGCGAGCCGATGGTGGCGGGCGAAGATGTTCTCCAGCCCCTCCTCGGCGATGAGGTCGAGCGAAGCGCGCAGGCCGCGCAGCAGCTGCGTCGCCGGCGTGTAGGGGAAATAGCCCGCGTCGTTGGTGCGGATCATGTCCTCGAAGGAGAAGTAGCAGTGCCGGTGCGTCGCGACCCGCGAAGCGGCAAGCGCCTTCTGGCTGACCGACAGGAAGCCGAGGCCGGCGGGCAGCATGAAGCCCTTCTGCGAACCGCTGACGGCGCAATCGACGCCCCATTCCTCCTGGCGAAAATCGATCGAGCCGATCGAGGACACGCCGTCGACGAAAAGGAGTGCTGGGTGGTTCGTGGCATCGAGCGCGGCGCGGCAGCCGGCGACGTCGCTGGTGACGCCGGTCGCGGTCTCGTTCTGAGTGCAGAAGACGGCCTTGATGCGGTGCGCCTTGTCGGCCTTCAGCCGCTCCGCATAGAGGTCGAGCGGAACGCCGGTGCCCCACTCGCAATCGATGACATCGACGTCGAAGCCGAGCCGCTCGGCCATGTCGACCCACAGATGCGAGAACTGGCCGAAGCGCGACATCAGCACCTTGTCACCGGGGCTGAGCACGTTGGTCATCGCCGCTTCCCAGGCGCCAGTGCCGGAGGACGGATAGATGAAGACGCGGCCGGTCTCGTTCTTGAAGACTCGTCTGATGTCCTCGAACAGCGGCAGCGTCAGGTTGGGGAAGGAGGCGGCGCGCATATCCTCCATCGGCAGGTTCATGGCCTGCCGGACCTGCTCCGGAATGTTGGTGGGCCCCGGGATGAAAAGATGCGTGAACCCAGCCATGCGAAATTCCTCCGATCGTTTTTGATTGTGGAGGAAGTTTCGTCCTGGCGAGGCTCGCCAACAACACCTTGCTGGGTAAGTTGTTGGCCCTTGCGGGTGAGATGGACCTACCCGTCTGGCCTACCCGATCGGCCTACCCGGCAGGCGATTTGGACGTGCGTTGTTTCTCGCTGGAATAGAGCGCGACGGCCATGGCGCGATTGCGCACGTCCAGCTTGTCGTAGAGATTCTTCAGGTGGTACTTCACCGTGTTCTCGGAAATCCCTGTACGCGTGGCGATCTGCAAATTGGTCCAGCCGTCGGACAGCACCGCCAGCAGTTCCCGCTCGCGCACGGTGAGCCGGGACAAGGGCGTGTCGTTGACCTTGTTGATGTCGATATAGGGAATGCAGATGCGGCCATGCGCGACCGCCAGGATCGTCTCGAAGATCACCGGCGGCTCGTCGAACTGGAAGCAATAGCCTTGAGCGCCGAGGCGCACGCATTGCTTCAGGATGCCGATGTCGTGGTCGTTGGAAAAGATCGTGATGCGCACGCCAAGCTCGCGGCTCTGAACTTCCGTCAGCACGTCGGCGCCGTCCATGTCGGCGAGCTTCCAGCCGACGACGGCGACATCGAACTGTGTGGCAGTGGCCATATCCAGGAATTGCGCGCCGCTGTGCACAACACCGAGCAGATCGAAGCGGCCGTCGCATTCCAGCATTTCGCGCAGCGCCGAAACGACGAAAGGATTGCGTTCGGCGACGACCACGCGAACGCGCTGCCCGCCAGCTGTTTCTTCCGTTTTCCGCGACGCGAGGTTCAAGGCCTGCCGCTCACCTTTTCGATTCCACCCATTCGTCGGCCTCTTCGCACCGTGCCATGACAATTCTGCCTCAACGGGGAAGGGGTGCTCTTTCCCCAGCGACATGCGCTGTCGCGTCGGCTGGAGGGATTGTCACAGCCGCGACGCGGGCGCCGCGCGCTGCTTCCGAGAGGTTGCGAGGCAAAGGCGACCGTCACATTTCCTTGGCTATTCCGCGCGCTAGAGCGACATCTTTCGAAGACGAATCCTGCCACCGCGCTATCTGCAGCACAGGGTTTGGATTTCCCGAAAAGCGGTTTCCACTTTTCGGGATCATGCACTAGACCTCATTTCGGGATTCCTCGATGCGGGAGGCGCTGGTGGAAGGCCAGAACAGACAGACGACCGATGTCGCGCCCGCCGAGGAGCATCACGCCGACATCTATGGCGAGGACGGTGCCGTGCGCGCCTCCTTCCTTGCCCAGATCGGCGCAGCGATCGCCGACCGCGACACGATCACCCTCAAGCGCGAAGTCGACGACCTGCACCAGTCGGAACTCGGCGATGTGCTGGAGGCGCTTCATCCCGAACAGCGCCGGGCGCTGGTCGAATTGCTCGGTTCCGACTTCGACTTCTCCGCGCTGACCGAGGTCGACGAGGCGATCCGCCTCGACATCGTCGACAATTTGCCCAACGCGCAGATCGCGCAGGCGGTGCAGGAGCTCGATTCCGACGACGCCGTCTACATTCTCGAGGACCTCGAGAAGGAAGACCAGGACGAGATCCTGTCGCAGCTGCCCTTCACCGAGCGCATCAGGCTGCGGCGCGCGCTCGACTATCCGGAAGAAACCGCCGGCCGGCGCATGCAGACCGAGTTCGTCGCCGTGCCGCCGTTCTGGACGATCGGCCAGACCATCGACTACATGCGCGAGGACAAGAACCTTCCCGAGCGCTTCAGCCAGATCTTCGTCATCGATCCGAGCTTCAAGCTGCTCGGCGCCATCGACCTCGATCAGATCCTGCGCACCAAACGCGCGGTCAAGGTCGAGGAGGTCATGCATGAGACGCTGCATGCGATCCCGGCCACGATGGACCAGGAAGAGGCGGCCCGCGAGTTCGAGCAGTATAATTTGCTCTCCGCCGCCGTGGTCGACGAGAACGGGCGGCTGGTCGGCGTGCTGACCATCGACGACGTGGTCGACGTCATCCAGGAGGAGGCGGAGGAGGACCTTCTGCGCATGGGCGGCGTCGGCGACGAAGAATTGTCCGACACCGTGCTCGCCACCTCGCGCTCGCGCGTGCCCTGGCTGCTGGTCAATCTGCTGACCGCCTTCCTCGCCGCGTCGGTGATCGGCCTGTTCGACCGCACGATCGAGCATATC
>NZ_RZSB01000480.1:0-4706 GCF_004023285.1 Mesorhizobium sp. M2A.F.Ca.ET.067.02.1.1 | reverse complement strand
CATCATCTCCAGCGAGGCGCCAAGCGTGGTGGCGTGGCCATGCAGAACCATGGCGACGCTGTCGCCGACCAGCAGCAGGTCGACATGCGGATCGAGCAGGCGGGCGACAGGGTAGGTATAGGCGGTGAGGCACACGATCGGCACGCCGCCCTTGCGGCGGCGAATATCTTCGGCGTTGATCCGGCTGTCGGCGGACGGTTTCCGGGTCAATCGTCACCTCCCTGAAGGCGCCCCGAACCGGGGCGGGTCGAGCTTTAGAAAGACAGGCAAGGCTTTGCAAGCCGCCCTGCCGCCAGCGGAGCGGCTGCATCGATTTAGCGCACGAAGCATTACATTCCGGGAGCGGCAAAACCCTTGCCTTCGCGGTGGCGTGACGCCATAAGCAGGGGAGAGGCGCAGCCGCTGCCGCCGCGAGGATCTGGATGAAAACTTTCCTGCTGCAGTTTTTCACCTGGTGGAACAGCCAGACGCTTGGCACCCGCTTCCACACCTGGCGCTTCGGCAAGAAGGTCGGCGAGGACGAAGCAGGCAACGTCTATTATGAAGGCGGTGTCGATTCGGAAGGCCGCACCCGCCGTTGGGTGATCTACCGCGACTATTCGGAAGCCTCGAAGATCCCGCCCGGCTGGCATGGATGGATCCATCACCGCGTCGACACGCCCCCTTCGGGCGAGAGCTACAAGGCGCGCGAGTGGCAGAAGCCGCATCGGGCGAACCTCACGGGAACGCCCGGCGCCTATCGGCCGCAAGGTTCGATCTTGACTAACCAGCATCGTCCGCAAGTGACCGGCGACTACGATGCCTGGACGCCGGGATCGTAATCACCCGGATCGCAATTCAAGGCGTCGCTTCGATCCTTTATCGCCACAATTGGCGTTTAGCTGCTTGCTGACTGCGCAGCCATGATTAGCCTTGGGCATTGAAGAATCACCCGGGCACAACCACCGGTGTTTTGCATGAGCGATCCAGAGCAATTCCAGGAAAAGTGCGCAGCGGTTTTCCGTTCGGAATTGCGGCTCAGGATTCCAGCCCAAATCTCTAAGGCGCTGATCGCTGGGACGTCCCTTCTGCTTGCCTCGACAGCCGCTTTCGCCGCCGCGCAGGCGCCGGCCCCTGCGCCGGCTGCCTCCGAGCGTATCACCAACCCAGTGGCCGAATTCGCCGGCATAGACAAGATCACCGGCCGCATCATCACCTTCGACGTCTATGTCGACGAGACCGTGCAGTTCGGCGCTTTGCAGGTCACGCCCCGCGTCTGCTATTCGCGGCCGGACACGGAGCAGCCGAAGACCGATTCCTTCGTCGAGGTCGACGAGATCACGCTCGATCGCAAGATCCGTCGCATCTTCACCGGCTGGATGTTTGCCGAAAGCCCTGGCCTCAACGCCGTCGAGCACGCCGTCTATGACGTCTGGCTCAAGGGCTGCAAGCAGAAGTCGGACGTGCCGCCACCGACCGCAGCAAAGGCCGAGACGGGCAAGCCGAAGACCCAGGCCGCCAAGCCCAAGGCAGCGGCGGAGCCGGCGACCGAGCCGGCTGGCGCTGCCCCCGAGCCGACCGACGACGATCCCTCCAGCACCAACTGATCCCGGAACCTGCCCGCCTTTCAGCCGTTCCAACTCGGCAAGGCGAGGAGGATTCCGCGATGACCGCCACGAAGCCGATCATGGCCAACAAGCAAGAGCTTCTCGACATCGAGAAGGGCTTCTGGACCGGCGATTCCGCCTATTATGAAGCCAATGCCGATGTGGAATGCCTGGTGGCGTTTCCGCAAATGGCCAAGGCGATGACCAACTCCGACCTGGCGGCGACAGCCAGCAAACCCAACCGTTGGCGCGACCTCGACATCAAGCTGAAGGGCATGGTCGAGCCGGGCAGCGATATCATCATGCTGACTTACGAAGCGCGCGCGACGCGTGAGAACGGCGAATCCTATGCCGCGCTGGTCAGCACCGGCTATGTTCACCGCGCCGACGGCTGGAAGATGATGTTTCACGCGCAGACGCCGATGGATACGGCGCGGGACTGACCTCAGGGATAGAAGACGGCCTCGCCCTTCAGCGCCTCGGCCAGCAGCTTCTCATACTGGCCGCGCGGCACGTCGATGGCGCCGAAGCGCTTCAAATGCTCGGTGGTGAACTGCGTGTCGAGCAGCGCGAAGCCGCGCGCCTTCAGCCGCTCGACCAGATAATAGAGGCAGGTCTTAGAGGCATCGGTCTCCCTGGCGAACATGCTCTCGCCGAAGAACACGCGCCCGAGCGAAACGCCGTAAAGGCCGCCGACCAGACGGTCCTCGCGCCAGGCTTCGACCGAATGGCAGTGGCCGAGGCGATGGAGCTCGACATAGGCTTCGCGGATCGGCGCATTGATCCAGGTCGAGCGGCGCTCCTCGCGCTTCTCGGCGCAGCCGTCGATCGTCGCCTCGAAATCGAAATCGTAGCGGATCTCGAACGGGTGCTTGCGGATCGTTTTCTTGAGGCTGCGCGGCGTGTGGAACCCGTCCAGCGGAATGATGCCGCGCGTCTCCGGCCGCACCCAGAACACTTCCGGGTCGTCGGCGCTCTCGGCCATCGGGAATACGCCCGATGCGTAAGCCCTGAGCAGCAGGTCGGTCGGGATGCGATAGCCTGGCGCGTAGGGGCGGGTCATCGCATCCCCGTGCTATTCACCCTTGGCCAGGTATTTTTCCAGCCAGTGGATATCGTAATCGCCATTGGCGATGTCGGGATTGCCGACAAGGTCGCGAAACAGCGGCAGTGTCGTCTTGATGCCGTCGACGACGAATTCATCAAGCGCGCGGCGCAGCCGCATCATGCATTCGACGCGGTTGCGGCCATGCACGATCAGCTTGCCGATCAGGCTGTCGTAATAAGGCGGGATCTTGTAGCCGGAATAGACACCGGAATCGACGCGGACGCCGAGGCCGCCCGGCGTATGGAAATGCGTGATCGTGCCGGGCGAAGGCGTGAAGGTCCGCGGGTCCTCGGCGTTGATGCGGCACTCGATGGCGTGGCCGGTGAACTTGATGTCCTCCTGCCTGACCGACAGCCCGCCGCCGGAAGCGACGCGGATCTGCTCATGCACGAGGTCGATGCCGGTGATCGCTTCGGTCACCGGATGCTCGACCTGCAGTCGCGTGTTCATCTCGATGAAATAGAACTCGCCATTCTCATAGAGGAACTCAATCGTGCCTGCGCCTGAATAGCCGAGATCGGCGATGGCTTTGGCGCAGATGCCGCCGATGCGCGAACGTTCCTCGGCGTTGAGCGCGGGCGAATTGGCCTCCTCCCACACCTTCTGGTGGCGCCGCTGCAGCGAGCAGTCGCGTTCGCCGAAATGCACGCCGCGGCCGGCGCCGTCGCCGAACACCTGCACCTCGATATGGCGCGGCTTTTCCAGATATTTCTCGATATACACTGCGTCGTCGCCAAAGGCCGCGCCGGCTTCCGACTTTGCCGTCTGCAACGCGACTTCGAGGTCCGCTTCGGTGTGCGCCACCTTCATGCCGCGGCCGCCGCCGCCGGCGGAGGCCTTGATGATCACCGGATAGCCGATCTCGGCCGCAACGCGCTTGGCTTCCTTCTCGTCGCTGATCGCGCCGTCGGAGCCGGGCACCACGGGAATGCCGAGACGCTTTGCCGTGCGCTTGGCCTCGATCTTGTCACCCATGATGCGGATATGGTCGCCGGAGGGGCCGATGAAGGTGATGTTGTGGGCGGCGAGGATATCGGCGAATTTGGCGTTTTCGGACAGAAAGCCGTAGCCCGGATGCACGGCGTCGGCGCCGGTGATCTCGCAGGCGGCGACGATCTGGTGGATGTTGAGGTAGCTTTCGCGCGACGGCGGCGGGCCGATGCAGACGCTCTCGTCGGCGAGCCGCACATGCATGGCGTCGGAATCCGCGGTCGAGTGGACCACCACCGTCTGGATGCCGAGCTCCTTGCAGGCGCGCAGCACCCGGAGCGCGATTTCGCCGCGGTTGGCGATGAGGATCTTCTGGAACATCTCTTGGCTGTTCCTACTCGAGGACCACCAGCGGCATTCCGTACTCGACCGGCTGGGCGTCCTCGATGAGGATCGCCGTCACCGTGCCGGCGCGCGGCGAAGGAATCTGGTTCATCGTCTTCATCGCCTCGATGATGAGAAGCGTCTGGCCTTCCTTCACCTTCTGGCCGATCTCGACGAACGGCTTGGCGTCGGGCGAGGGCGCCAGATAGGCGGTGCCGACCATCGGCGAAGGCACGGCATTCTTGGACGGATCGGCAGGCGCCGCGGCGACGGCCGCTGCCGGCTGAGCCGCGGCGGCGACGGGAGCGGCAATCGCGGGCAGGGGCGCGGCAACCGCATGGACAGCCTGCGACTGGCGCGACACGCGCACCTTGAGGTCGCCGAGCTCGACCTCGATCTCCGTCAGATTGGTGTCGTTCAGGATGCCCGCCAGGTCGCGGATCAGTTGCTGGTCAACACCGTTCTTTTTTATCGACATTTTCGAGCCTTCTGTTTGGGGGCCGGTCACAGGCGTGCCGCCAGTGCCTGCAGCGCGAGCGTGTAGCCGAGCGGCCCGAACCCGCAGATCATGCCGACAGCGACCGGCGCGACCATGGAGACGTGGCGGAAGGGCTCCCGCGCGTGGATGTTGGAAAGATGGACCTCCGCGACGGGCAGCGGCGCAACAGAGCGGATGGCGTCGTGGATGGCGATCGAGG
>NZ_RZSB01000047.1:0-17194 GCF_004023285.1 Mesorhizobium sp. M2A.F.Ca.ET.067.02.1.1 | reverse complement strand
ATCCAGACTTTCGAGACGCTGGACGAGGCGTTCGCCATCGCCAATGGCACCGACTACGGTTTGTCGGCAGGCATATGGACGGGCGACACAGCCGCGGCCTTGAGGGCCGCACGGGAGCTGGAGGCCGGAACCGTTTGGGTCAACACCTATTTGGATGGACCAGCTGAGTTACCGTTCGGCGGCCTCGGCGCGAGCGGGATCGGGCGCGAGGTCGGCCGCGTCGGTTGCGAAGAATTCATGGACATCAAGACTGTCCAATTGCGCAGCGGCGGATATCAGCCGCGTTGGATTGGCAAGGCCATCTGAGGGGAGGGTGAGGATGGACAAGGAATATGACTTTATCGTTGTTGGCGGCGGCTCGGCCGGCTGCGTCGTGGCTTCACGCCTGAGCGAGGATGCCGACTCACGCGTGCTTCTTGTCGAGTTCGGCAAGAAGAACGACGGTCCTCTGGTTCGCTGGCCAGCGGGCTACGCCAAACTGCAAGGACCGACGTTTCGCTACGAGTGGGAAACGGTTCCGCAGACGGCTCTCAACAACAGGCGCATGCTTTTCCCGCAGGGCAAGGTTTTGGGGGGCGGCTCCTCGGTCAACTCGATGGTCTACATCCGAGGAAACCGTCGCGACTACGATCAGTGGCGCGACTTGGGCAACGAGGGGTGGGGCTATGATGATCTGTTGCCCTATTTCCGCAAGTCCGAGGACAATGAGCGGTATCTTGACGATTACCATGGTCAGGGCGGGCCGCTTGGCGTATCCGACCAGCGTTCGCCGATCGATCTGACGCGGGTCTATATCCGCGCTGCGCAACAGGCTGGCTACCCATACAACACCGATTTCAACGGCGCTCAACAACATGGGGTCGGTTATTATCAGGTTACTCAGCGCGCGGCCCGGCGCTCGAGTGCTGCGCAGGCCTTTATCTACCCCAATGCGAATCGCAAGAACCTGACCGTGCAAACCGAGGCCCGCGTGCTTCGGGTGTTCGTGGAGAACGGCCGCGCGAGAGGCATCGAGGTCGCAATGAAGGGGCAGACAAGCCGGATCGAGGCCAGGTCCGAGGTCATCCTGTGCGCGGGCGCAATCAATTCTCCGAAAATCCTGCTTCTATCAGGGGTCGGACCAGCCGCCGAACTCAAGCGCGCTGGCGTGAGGGCGGTTCATGATCTGCCAGGCGTCGGCAAGAATTTGCAGGATCATCTGGACGTCTATTGCTGTGCCAGCCTCAAGGAGCCGGTATCGTATAACGGCCACGACAAGGGCCCTATGGCGGCTTGGCATACGCTGCAATTCCTGGCCTTCGGCACTGGCCCGCTCACGTCAAATGTCTGCGAGGGCGGAGGCTTCGTATCGACTGAAGGGAACGCCGATTGGCCAGACATCCAGATGCACTTCCTGCCCGCCTACGTCATCGATCATGGCCGCGTGCAGGTCAAGGGCCACGGAATGACCCTCAACACCGCCTATCTTCGACCCGAAAGCCGCGGAGAGGTGATGCTGGCGTCCGCTGATCCGGCGGCCGAGCCGATCATTGATCCGAAATACATGACGCATGAGCGCGATTGGGCGCATACCGTCAATGGGTTCAAGATTGCTCGTGAAATCCTGGCACAGCCCGCTTTCGCCAAGATCTACAAGGCCGAACACTTGCCCGGCACGCAACGAACGAGCGAGGAGGATCTGCGTGCCTATGTTCGAGAATGGAGCAAGACCGACTTTCATCCTGCAGGGACCTGCAAGATGGGTTCCGACGAAATGGCCGTTGTGGACACCGACCTCAAGGTTCGCGGCATCGAAGGACTACGGGTCATCGATGCCTCAATCATGCCGACGCTCGTCTCAGGCAACACCAATGCGCCATCAATCATGATTGGCGAGCGCGGCGCCGATGCGGTGAAAGGGCGCAAGTTGCCGCAGCAGCGCACGCTCGCTGGACAAATGCAGCAAAAGTATCCGGGCCACACGGCTACCTGACGGCGGCGACAAGCTCGATTTCGACGCTGGAGTTGCGCGGCAGTTCGGCAACGCCAACAGCAGAGCGCGCGTGATTGCCCCGTTCGCCAAGCACCCCACGCAACAAAAGGGTTGCAGCGTCGGCCACGCGGGGCTGGAGATTGAATCCCGGCGCCGAGGCGACGAACACAGTGATCTTCAGGATCTGGACGACATTGTCCAGACCGCCGACGGCATGCGCGAGAGAGGCAAGAGTGTTGCGCATCGCAAGGTCAGCCGCTTCCTTTGCCTGTTCGAGCGTGACGTCCGATCCGACCTTGCCTGGGTGGAGATCCTCATCGCCGGTCTTGGGCACATTGCCGCTGACCCAGGCCTGGCGGTCGTGCACCAGAACTGAAGTGTAGCCATAAGCGGGCGGTTGGTAGGGCGGAATCTCGTATCCATTGTAGGTGAAGGCACCTGTCATTGTTGTCGTTCCTCTATGGGACGCCACGGTGCCTCTGGCTTGCGAGCACCGCTGGATATGAAAATGGGGCGAGTGGTGGACGCACCCTCGAAATGTCGGACATATTTCATAAAAATGGCTTGCTGTAAAACAAATTAGCTGACAGATTACAAATATGTGCAAATCCAGAGCCCCGGCGGAGCGATGAAGCTCAAACTTGCAGACCAGGTCTATGGCGCTCTTCGGCAATTCGTCGAAGGCGGTGAGTGGCCAGAGGGGACGCGGATACCTCCGGAGACCGAGCTTGCGAAGAACTATGGCGTCTCGCGGCCCGTCGTCCGGGAGGCTTTGATCAAGCTCAGAATGGAGGGCTTGATCGGATCCCGCAAAGGATCCGGGAACTTCGTGATCGGCAAGAATGGCCTGGACTCGGGTGGCTACAGGCCAATCGAGAACATAGCCGACCTCATCCAGGCGTTTGAATTTCGCTTCTCCGTGGAATGCGATGTGGCAGCTTTCGCGGCGCTAAGGCGGACCGACGAGGATTTGGAGCAAATTCGCATTGCCTCAGCCGTCATCAGGAATCAGGCGAACGAGGAGACGTTCGGCGATGCCGATTTCGGGTTCCATCTGGCGCTGTCCCGAGCAAGCCGAAACGCAATGTATGAAACCACGCTCAGCATGCTGCGCACGCAGATCGTCTTCGGGATGCGGCTCGTCGGAGAATTCTCGCAACAACAAGCGGCAATCCGGTCGGAGGCGATCTTCGAAGAACACGAGATGATCGTCGACGCCGTTGATGCTCGACATGCCGACCTAGCCCAGTTGGCGATGGGCCGGCATCTCATGAACTCACGGCGAAGGATCCTTGGCTTCGAAATCGCAAGTGATTGGCAACCCAGATCGGGGACCGAACCGTCGATGAGAAGGGGGCAGGTTTGAAGCGGCCCCTCTGTCAGCCTTGCTTGCGTTCTTACCGACCGCGATCGCGCGGGCGGGGCGCTCCCTCGATCGCAAATCTGTGCACCCAGCCCGCGTTTTCCAGCGCGATTTCGGTCGCCGCCCGATCCGGCGACCCTGTGAGAGGTTAACTTATGTCTTCGTTGTCCATCGATAGCGTCTACAAATATTACGGACCCAACCTTTGCGTCTTGAAAGACATCAACATTGACGTCGCATCCGGCGAATTTCTCGTCCTTCTCGGACCTTCGGGTTGCGGCAAGTCGACCTTGCTCCACGCAATCGCCGGCCTTCATAGGATCAACGCCGGCGAAATCCGGCTTGGCGAGCGCGTCCTCAACGAAGTCCCCTGTCAGCACCGCGATATCGCGATGGTGTTCCAGTCCTATGCGCTCTATCCCTCGATGACCGTCAGGCAGAACATCGCTTTTCCGCTGGAGATGCGAAAATTGCCGAAACCGGAACGTGACAAGGCGGTTTCCGACGTCGCCAACTTGCTCCAAATCAGCCATTTGCTGGATCGAAAGCCTGGACAGCTGTCTGGCGGGCAGCGACAGCGGGTAGCAATTGGCCGCGCATTGGTGCGAGAGCCAAGCCTTTTCCTTTTCGATGAGCCACTGTCGAACCTCGATGCTCTTCTCCGTGTCGAAATGCGGACCGAGCTGAAGAAGCTGCACCATCGGATGGGTCGAACCACCGTCTACGTGACGCATGACCAGATCGAGGCCATGACGCTGGCAAACCGCATCGCCATCCTGGACAAAGGTGTCGTTCAGCAACTTGGAACCCCAGGCGAAGTCTACAATCGACCTGCCAATCTCTTTGTCGCAAATTTCATCGGCAGCCCGCGCATCAACCTTTTGCCTGGGGTCAGCAAAGGGGGGAGGGTGGTGCTGGAGGGGTCAGGAACAATCCTGCCGGCCCCGCAGGAATTCGCCTCGGCTTTGCGCCACGACGGCCGCAGGGTCACGGTCGGAATCCGCCCGGAGCACTATGGACTGGCAGAGGGTAACGCCGCGAGCGAGAAGACCGTCGACATCGAGGCCGAGGTCAATCTGATCGAGCCAACGGGATCAGACGATGTCATTTTGTTTCAGCATTCCGGCGTGGAACAGCTGGCCCTGCTGCGGGCAGGGCATGTGAGCCAGAGCGGCAGGGCGCGTCTGCGTGTGGATACGTCACGGATCAGCGTCTTCGACAGCGGTTCCGGCGAGCGCCTTCAATGAGCCTGGATGGAGATATCTGCATGGCAGCCTCCTGGCCTCGAGACACATCCGTCGCCCTTTCACCATGGCGGCAAATCAAGCGCGGCACGCATGCTGCGGACGGATCCTTCTTTTCCCGTCCGGCGCCGTCGAGCCCGCATTGACAATAGCAGACCATACCGCGCGCGTAAGCGACCGGCCGACATCCATCCTCGTTCATCAGGGACCCGTGCAATGACAAAGCAGATTCGATGGGGACTTGTCGGCGCAAGCCGCATAGCCGCCGAGTGGATCATCCCCGCGATCAGGGCGACGCCAGGAAACGAAGTGGTTGCCGTCCAGGGCGGCAACGCGGCGCGTGTGAGCGAATATGCGCGGGCCAATGACATCCCGCTTACCTGCGCGTCGCTTGAGGGACTGCTCTCGGCCGGTGTCGATGCGGTCTACATTTCCAACACCAACGAAAAGCATGCCCCGTGCGCCATAGCGGCGCTCAACGCTGGCAAGCATGTGTTGGGTGAGAAGCCGATGGCCATGACCGAACAAGATGCGCAGGAAATGGTTTCGTTGGCAAAAGACAAAGATCTTGTCTTGGCGATCAACCATCATTTGCGTGGCATGAATAGCCACCGCAAGCTGCGTGAACTTGTCGAAAGCGACGTGCTCGGCGACCTTGTCGCGGTTCGCGCAATGTTTGGCGTTCTGCTGCCTGAGGACAATCGCGGATGGCGCACCGATAACGCTTCGGCCGGAGCAGGCGTGTTCTTTGACCTGACCGTTCATGACGCAGATACCCTGCACTTCATATTGGGTGAGAAATTTGTGCGCGTCGCTGCTTTTACTTCTAACAACGGCATCTCTGCCGAAGGGATTGAAGACGGCGTCGCCACGATAGCCCAAACGGCGTCGGGCCTCACAGTCCAGATCACGGAGAGCTTCGCGATCGAGCATGCGAGAACAACCCTTGAATTGCACGGCACCAAGGCTTCTGTCTTTGCCGATGACGTACTGTTGCAGCGGCCCGGCGGCAGGCTGGAGCTTAGCGTGCAAGGCAACCGCCAAGAAATCCCGATCGAGCATGAAAACGCCTACCCCCGTGCCATAGCGGCCTTTGCCGACGCCGTCAGGGGCGTCGGCCGCCCGCTTGTTTCCGGCGAGGACGGTCTCGCATCGCTTCGATTTGCACTTGCCGCGCGGAGCGCGGCCGCAACAGGTCGAGTGATCGAAATCTGACCGCTTCACGTGTGCGGATCGCGCCACCGGATCGCGGGGAGCATCATCCAAAGGATCCAGTCCGAATGACGATTGTTTCACAGGCCGAACTGAGCTCTGCGATCGCAGCGCTCCCGCGTGTGCGGCTGGCGCATCTTCCGACCCCCATCGACTACTGCCCCACCCTGACAAAGCGGCTTGAAGGGCCAAAGATCTGGATCAAGAGGGATGACTGCACCGGTGTCGCCTTCGGCGGCAACAAGGTTCGGCAACATGAATTCATCCTGGGTGACGCGGTTAGTCGCGGTGTCGACGTGGTGATCCAGGGCGCCGCGTCTCAATCAAATCAATCGCGCCAACTCGCGGCCGCCGCGGCGCGGCTTGGTCTCGACTGTATCCTGATGCCTCGCAAGGACGCCCACTACGATCATGTTCAAGGCAATCAGCTTATATCCCGGCTTTTTGGTGCCAAGATCGTGCCCGTGGACGCAACGGCTTCGGTGAAGCAAGCCAAGGAGGATATGGCGGCCAAGCTGAAACGCGAAGGCAGAAACCCAGCTATCCTCGGCATGGGATCGCAATCCTCGCTGAGCCTGGCGGCGGTCGCCTATGTCAACGCGTATCTGGAGATATCTGCTCAGTTCGAAGAGCTGGAGCAAGCGCAGCCCACCCACATCTATGCGACCTCTCAGGGAAGCACGCAGGCCGGCTTGCAGGCGGCGGCAATGCTGCTTGGGCACCCCACTGAAATCCGCGGCATCAACCCGATGGACAGCCGCAACGAAGCCTATGAATTTCCTTCCGCGATTGCCGGTCAGTGCGAAGCGGCGGCGCGTATTCTCGGGTTCGATTTGTCGGTTCCAGAGGAGGAAATCAGCAACTCCACCGATTGGGTGGGCGCCGGCTATGGCCTCCCCTCGGCGGATGCGCAAGAGGCGTCTGCCCTGCTGGCCCGAAGCGAGGGTATCCTTGTCGACCCGGTGTATTCAGGAAAAGGGTTCTCCGGCTTGCTTGGCGATATAAGGGCCGGCCTTCTGACGGCGAACGACCGGGTGGTGTTCATCCATACAGGCGGTCTGCCGGCCATTTTTTCTTACGCCGACGCCATTCTGGCTTGCACCTAGAAATGGCCGTCACGTAGCTGACGAGCTGGTGTTGACCGGCCCATGCCTTTGCCAATTCGGTGGGACATCAAATCCCAGGATACGATGGCGCGACTGAAGCAGATGGCTCCGCATCGCGTCAAAAGCCGCTTGCGCGTCGCCAGACTTGATTGCATCGACGACCAAGGCGTGTTCGCGATAAACGGTCTGAGCTCGAGTGGTGCTGCCGATCAGCGAGAATTCGCCCACCAGGCGCATACCCAAAAGTATCTGGGGATTGAGCATCGACAGCGTCGCTTCGAAGAGCTTGTTCCCAGTGCCCTTGGCGATCGCTATGTGGAATGCCAGGTCAAGATCACCGAAATCACTCTCGCTCAGATCGCTTTTGAACTTCTCGTGCGCCGAGATAATTTCAGCGAGATCCTGCGGTTTGCCCCGCAACGCGGTGAATGCCGCAGCATCGCACTCAATCGTCAATCGGAACTCGAACGCGCTGATGAGGTCTGCGACATTCTCGATAGGGCTGTAACTTCGCCTTGGTGCCCCGTTGGCGGCAATGACCACGCTGCCTGAACCGCGACGGGAGTCGATTATCCCCTCGCTGCGCAGCTGCACCAGGGCCTCGCGCACGACGGGGCGTGAAACACCAAAGCTTGCCGCCAGTTCGGTCTCGGTAGGCATGCGCGTGCCTTCGCGCCACTCACCCTCGTCGATCTGGCGACGCAAGCCGTCATAGACGCGCTTCGAGAGCTTGATGCGCTCATCATTTGGAGCACCCATTCGCAAAATCCGCGTGATTCCCCCAGTTGTCTTACAAATCTAATCAAGCAAGCGCGGAAAATCCATAACTTGAGCACTGGCCCGAAAACGGCCGAGCGGATGATCGCATTCTGACGGGGACTAGAGCTGCTTCCCCATGTCAAACATTGTCAGCAATTTGTCGGCTACCGCTTTTCCGAGGACAGCATGATGTTCGACGTCCAGATGGATACCGTCTACCGGACTGACGCCAATGAACTGCGCGGCGTTCAGATATTCGGCGCCGAAATGGGCTGCGACGTCCTTGTATTTTTCAGCAAGCTGGCCCGATTTGATGCCTCCGCCAGAAAAGATCTCGCCGAGGAATCCGACTTCCCCGATGGGAGCGGGAGCGATGACCAAGATGCGGGGGTCGGCTCCTGCGGGACCCGATTTGGTGGACAATATCAGCTCGATCAACGCGACCAATCCCCGAGCGATGTCTTCTGAAGTAAGGCTGAAGCGTGTTTTCAGATCGTTGGTGCCGAGCATCAACACAATTGCGTCCAGCGGGCGGTGGGTATCGATGCACGGCTTGAGGTAGGTAAGTCCGTTGCGCGAGGCGCCTTCAATAGGATCATCGAGAGTTGTAGTTCGACCGGGAAGGCCCTCCTCGATTATGCGGAAGCCCTTTCCCAAGGCTTCCGCCAGAACGCCTGTCCAGCGTGCCGTCTCATCAAATCGCTGACTATCGAACCAACTCCTGGCCGGAGCAGAGCCATGGGTATTGCTGTCGCCGTAGCACAGAATGCGCATCAATTTTGTCATCGATCTCGGACCATTTGCTGCGGCGGCAGTTTTCAAATGAGGAGCAGGGACACATCACGCGGTGCGACCAGCCGATGTCACGGCGTCGCCTTGACTTGGTTCCAAAGGTCAGTGCGCTTGGTGGGATCTTCGTCCGGCTGCATCCAGAAGATCTTGGTGCCCGCCGGTATGGTATCAGTGGATGTGACCGAATTCGCGTAGCCGGATTTTTCGGTCAGCTCTGCAGCGATCTTCTTGCTGATTACGAAGTTGATCCACTTCAATGCCAAGTCATAGGAGTCGCCCTTGGCCCCGCTGGTGACCGCCCATGTATCTACCCAGGCGATGACGCCTTCCTTTGGATAGGCTTGCTTATAGTTCAGGCCGCCGGCCGCTAGGGCCTTGATCTGCTGATCGGCGTAAGCGCCGAAAATGATCGGCACATCATTGTTCTGCGCCAACTGAACCGAATCCTGCACGAACGTGTAGAAGCTCGCGGAGTTGTGCTTCAGGTCTACCAGCTTCGGCATGGCATCCTTGAACTGCTGATCAGTCAGATGAAAAGGCGTCTGCACGCCGTTCAGGATTGCCGCTGTGGCGAACGCACTTTCGCCGTCGTCATAGAGCAGCACCTTGCCTTTGTACTGAGGATCCCACATCACCGACCACGAGGTGGGCGCCGGATTCACCTTTGCGGGGTCATAGATCAGCGTCATCGGGCTGAAGGCATAGGGAATAAGATAGGTCTTGCCGTCGTGAACTGCGCCGGCGATTTTGGAAAGATCCTGGAACTGAGGCAACTGGCCGGCATGGTTCGGGATCTTCGACAGATCGATCGGCTGGAGCAGTCCCGCTTCGTAGTATCTCTGCATGCCAGCTGCAGCTGTCGCAAAGATGTCAAAATCCTTGCCTTGGCTACCCTGGATCTTGGCCCACATCTCGTCGTTAGACCCTGCAAAAACCACTTCAACGGTCGCGTTGTTGTCTTTCTCGAACTGCGCGACCCAATCCTTGTCGGCGTAACCGTCCCACGTCAGGATGCGCAGCTTGCCCCCGGCGTTTGCCGGTCCGGCAATGGCAAGTGCAAGCACCGTCGATACCGCCAGCAGCTTCCCGATTTCGCTGAACAACTTTTTGTACATTCTCATCTCCTCTGGAAGGGTGTTCCCACATCGTTGATCACTTCAGATCAGCCGCATTTCGGTCCGAGCGCGGTCTGGTTATTCTCGGTAACGACGTTCGTATCAAAGGTGCTCCCGATGAGGGATTTGCTTTGCCCCGGCAGTCTAGCTCCCACGGGTTCCGAACTAATCCCAGGAAAGAAAGATCAATTATCGAGTGCATGCAGCGTGCAGTCTGCAATCTGCAGAGTCAAGGGGGTGGCAGCGGTTTTTGAGTAAGGTCTTCATTAGCCGGTTTTGCAATTTTTCGTGAACGGCCGCCGTCCACGGCGATGAACCGGGGGCTTCTTCGGAAGCGCCGAAAAAAGCCGGATCCAGGCTGAAACCTGACGTTGCTGAAGTCTAGATTAGCAAGCTGGTTTCGAGGCCCTAGCGGGGTGGAGACTATGGAATTTAACGAATGCGATCCGGAGTGCGTAAGCGAATTTGCGGTATTGCGTTCTGCATGCAATTGAGTATAGGTGCGGCTCGGATTGGCGATGACGGCATCGCTGACGCCACCCGACAGAATAACGAGTTTGGAGGCGCGCCTAACCGGCTAATTGGAAGATGCTTATGACCGACCAGCCTCTTATCGAAATGAGAGATATCGGCAAGACCTATGGCAGTCAGACGGTCCTGCGCAATGTCAACCTTGACATCGGCCAAAACGAGTTTCTTGTGGTAGTGGGCCCGTCGGGCTCCGGCAAAACGACAATTCTTCGCATGATTGGCGGATTTGTCGAACCAACAAGCGGAGACATCCTTCTGAACGGATCGCGGATCAACGGCATCCCGGTCAATCGCAGGCCGTTCAACACTGTCTTCCAGGACTATGCTCTTTTCCCGCACATGACGGTCGCTGCCAATGTCGGCTATGGGCTGCGGGTCAAAGGGCTGTCCGCCGACGAGATCAAGAAGCTGGTTGCGCAGACGCTCGACCTGGTAGGGCTAGGCAACCTCGGGTCTCGCTATCCTTCACAGATGTCTGGCGGACAGCGGCAACGAGTGGCCCTGGCGCGCGCCCTCATTTGCAAGCCGCGACTGGTCCTGCTGGACGAGCCGCTTGCCGCGTTGGACGCCGGCCTTCGCCACCAGATGCAGACGTTCCTGAAATCCATTCAGCGCGAGATCCAAACCTCATTCCTGTTCATCACCCACGATCAGGAAGAGGCCATCAGTCTGGCCGATCGCATTTGCGTCATGGATCACGGCGAGGTTGTGCAGGTCGGCCAGCCGGAAGAGGTCTACTATCGACCTTGCAATCGCTATGTCGCGGATTTCTTCGGCGACAACAATCTCGTTGAGGCGCAGGTGAGGACAGTCAACGGCGATGGCGTCGCTGTGGAGACGCCATTCGGGATGGCAGTGGCTCGGGGCGATCAAGGGATGCATTTCAATGCCGGCGACGCGGTGACGCTTGCGGTGAGGCCCGAGAACGTGGAACTTCTCGGAGCAAACGGATCCGCACCCGCCGGGCACGTCAAGTCAGTTTCCTTCGTCGGACCGTTGTCGCTTGTAGAAGTTGAATCGACCAAGTCGCCCGGTGCGACCCTGTACGTTAAGCAACTCAGCAGCCAATTGGCTGCGCCGTTTAAAATAGGCGCTGGGGTGACAGTCTCGTGGAAGGGAAAAGAGACGTGGGTCATCCGCAAGTGAACTCCACGAAGACCCCGCAACTGGGATCCGCCGGAGAGGCCCGGTTAATCAACGGGCTCGTCATCATCGCCTATGTCTTGCCGATCGCTCTGATCCTGGGGCCATTTTGTATTTTTTTCGTCGTCAGCTTCGGACGCGTTGAGGCCTCCACTGTCGTTATCGACTTCAACTTGTCGAACTACGTTCGGATTTTCGCGGACTCGACCGTCCGCATGGTCATTGGACGAACCCTCGTAATAGGCGTCGCGACAGCCCTTGTGTGCACTCTGGTGGGTTTCCCCGCCGCCTATCTGATGAGGATTCTTGGCCCGACGCGGCGCTCTCTTTTGATGGTGGCGTTTGCTGTGCCCTTGCTGATGAGCTACGTCATCAAGATCTACACCGTCCGCAATCTGCTTGGCACAAACGGCGTCATCAATCATTTCCTGATGGCGTCGGGCCTTGTCTCCCAACCGCTCGAATTCTTCACGCTAAGCTACTACGGGGTCTTCTTGACCTTGACATCGGTGTTGCTGCCGTTTGCCGTTTTTCCGATTTTCCTGTCCCTTGATCGCATTCCGGCAAGCTTGGTCGAAGCGGCGGCCGACCTGGGCGCCAGTCGCATGCGCATTTTCTGGACGGTGATATTTCCATTGAGCCTGTCGGGGGTGGCAGTTTCGCTGACATTCACGTTTGTGCTGGCGATCGGTGATTTCATCACCCCGGAACTGGTTGGCGGGCCTAACGGATTCACACTTGGCCGCATCATCTTCAGCCAGTTCGGTCTGGGCTTCAACTGGCCGTTCGGTGCCGCGCTCTCAATTTTCATGATGATGATTGTCACGGTGGCGCTGGCATTGGCTACCCGCATCCGTCCACCTGGAAAGGTGACATTTTGAAGTCCGCACGCTCCACCGTCGTCGTCCTTTGCGCAGTGACAGCGCTGATCTTGGCTGTCCTTTACGGGCCGATTCTCATGGCCATCGTTACCGCCTTCGTGCCGATCCGCGGTGGCGTGTTCCAATGGGATCAGGTCTCCATCGTGGCGTTTGAGAGCATCAATGGCGAGATTGTCGATGCCCTGAAATTAACCCTGATCGTCGGGTTCGTCGCTTCCACGATCGCGCTGGCAATCAGCACCGGAATTGCTCTTTACTGCGCACCAGGAACTGGCTTTGGCAGAAAGTTCATTGAGTTCCTGATCTTCCTCCCGTTTGTAATGCCTCCTATCATTACAGGGCTCGCGCTGCTGATTTCCTTCCGAGAGGCCGACGTCCCGAGGTCGCTTTTGACTGTCTTGGTTGGCCATGTCACGATCTTGCTGGCGATCGCCTATCGGACCATCGTGACGCGGCTGCGTGAAATGGGCGCTTCCCTGGTCGAGGCCTCGCTCGATCTCGGTGCCAGCCGGCTTCAGACTTTCTGGTGGGTTGTGCTACCCAATCTCAGACCGGCTCTGATGGCGTCATTCGTCCTATGCTTTGCGCTATCGTTCGACGAGACCATGGTCACTCTGCTTCTGACCGGTGGCCAAAGCACTTTCCCAGTTCGGCTTTGGGGCATGATGCGCCTTGGCTTCTCGCCCTCGATCAGCGCGCTGGTCGTCTACATCCTCGCCGTCAGCACGGTATTGAGCCTCTTCCTCATCAGGCTTTTTGTCCCCGCGCGCTCCAAGGCGGTCGCGTAGAAACGAAGGCTTGCCACTGCCACGACGGTCATTCTCCGCTCAATGACCTCGACTGGAAGTCGATGCGGTTCGTTCGCTCATTAGTTCCAATCGGTCCAGAGCTTTAAAACTCGGGCAGATTAGCAAGACAGGAGCGACATTTTTGTCGTGGTCTTGGCAGCCTCATAGGGTCGGCTCGACCGTGATGCGGCAGAACTGGCGAGCAGCCGTCTGGAACGGCGGGGGCCTTTTGAAGCCGTGCTCCTGGTCCCACGCCACCGTCGTGAAGCTGGCGCCGGATCTATTTGAACCTGAAATACGCGGGACGGTACGCGACGAGGTGTTCGGCAACGGCGCTGTGTGCCGGTACCACCAGCTGTGCACGGCTTATCCCGAGCAATACCGCCGCTAAGGCGACGATATGGTAGGCATCGCGACGAATTGCTTGCCTTGCGCACGACCGCGGCTCTGACTTTGCCGACAGGGTGAAGCCGCGTGGCGCCGGTACGCAATGGCCGCTGATCAATGTCGAGCTGCCCGACTGACTACCTCTCGCTACCTGCAATCCATCCCAATATCCAGGATCGGCGCGCTGTGCGTGATCCAGCCGACCGAGATCAGATCGACGCCGGTCGCGGCGATCGCAGGTGCCGTCTGCACGGTCACCCGGCCGGACGCCTCGGTGATCGCGCGGCCGCCGACCATTGCCACCGCCTGGGTCAGCTGCTCGATGGACATGTTGTCCAGCAGCACTGCGTCGACACCCCCCGCAAGGGCGATATCGAGCTGCTCAAGTGTGTCGACCTCGACCTCGATCTTGACCATGTGGCCTGCAGCCACCCGCGCGCGCTCGATGGCCGTGCGGACATCGCCGGCAATCGCGATGTGATTGTCCTTGATGAGCACGGCATCGTCGAGGCCGAAGCGGTGATTGCCGCCGCCACCGGCGCGTACGGCGTATTTCTCCAGCGCACGCAGACCGGGTGTGGTCTTTCGCGTGCACACGATCTTGGCCTTGTGGCCGCGCACAGCATCGACGATCGCCGCGGTTTGCGTCGAGATGCCGCTCAGATGACAGAGCAGGTTGAGCGCCGTCCGCTCGGCCGTGAGCAGCGCGCGGGCAGGTCCGCGCACCGACGCTATGATGTCTCCCGCGGAGACGCCGCTGCCGTCCGCGTGGATTATGGTGACTTCGGTTCGTGGATCGATCAGCTCGAAGGCGAGGGCGGCGACAGCGAGGCCGGCAATCACGCCTGGCTGTCTTGCGGCAAGCACCACGGTAGCGGTGGCGTCCGGAGGAACGATCGCGTCGGTGGTGATGTCGCCGGCGCGGCCAAGATCCTCGAGCAGGGCGGCTCGCACCAGCGGCTCGACCATCACGTGCGGCAAAGGCGTCAGCGTCATGGTCAAGCCCTCCTGTCGAGCAGCGTTGCGGTGGGTATTGTGTCGGAAAGGATCGCCGCTGCTTCGAGCGTCTCGTCCATGGTCATCCGCAGC
Organism: Mesorhizobium sp. M2A.F.Ca.ET.067.02.1.1; assembly: GCF_004023285.1. Taxonomy (NCBI): domain Bacteria; kingdom Pseudomonadati; phylum Pseudomonadota; class Alphaproteobacteria; order Hyphomicrobiales; family Phyllobacteriaceae; genus Mesorhizobium; species Mesorhizobium sp. M2A.F.Ca.ET.067.02.1.1. The sequence goes on along the minus strand of NZ_RZSB01000047.1, from coordinate 2,812 downwards.
GATCGTGACCGAGCATCGCGCCGGGGAAAATCGATCCGGAAGTGCGAGCCCCGGCTTTCCTCGCGGAGAAGGGCCGCGATCGTGATCATCAGCGCGACCAGCGCGGGATCCGACGCGGCATCGCGACCGGCGACAATTGGCGACATGGCCTTTGCAGCTTCGCGCAGCATTTGGCCGTCGCGCTCAATGCCGAGCGCGTGCGAAACGATCGGTCGGATGCGCGAGGGGTCCGGTCGCGGCGGCACGATAGCCGGCTTCAGCCGTCTGTTCGCGGTAGGCGAGGCGCCGACGCTTGCTGCGACCGAGGCAGCGCATACCACTGCTTCAATGAGCGAGTTGCTTGCGAGACGGTTGGCGCCGTGCAGCCCGGTCCGGGCGACCTCGCCACAGGCCCACAGGCCGCGAAGCGAGCTGCGGCCTTCCGCGTCCACGGCCACCCCGCCCATATGGTAGTGAGCCGCGGGACGCACGGGGATCGGGTCCACTGCGGGGTCGATGCCGGCCTCCCGGCAGAGCGATGCGATCGCGGGGAAGCGCTGGGCGAGCCTCGGCCCGAGACACCGCCGTGCGTCGAGAAACACGCGATGCCCGGCGCAAAGCTCACGCCACACGCCGCGCGCCACAACGTCGCGCGGTGCGAGTTCTCCCCCTGGTGTATCGGCGAGGAAGCGCCTGCCGCGCTCGTCGACGAGAACCGCGCCTTCGCCGCGCACCGCTTCGCTTATCAACGGCATCTGGCGCCGCGGACCATCGAGCGCGGTCGGGTGGAACTGCACGAATTCGAGATAGGCAAGCTCCGCGCCGGCACGTGCGGCAAGCGCCAGGCCCTGGCCGAACGAGCCGAGCGGGTTCGTCGTATGGTCGAACAGGCCGCCTATGCCGCCGGTCGCAAGCACCACTCGTCCCGTCAAGAGCGTCATTGCATCGCCGTTTCCGACGGCAAGCACGCCGGCGATTTCACCGTCCTCGACGATCAGGCGCCGCACCTCGACGCGCTCGAGGACAGTAATCGAAGGCGTCCGCCACACGGCGTCGGCTAGCGCGCGGACCAGTTCACGGCCGGTGGCATCGCCGCCGGCATGAACGATCCGCCGGCGTGAGTGCGCGGCTTCGAGTCCGAGCAGCAATGTGCCGTCGGAAGCACGGTCGAAAGCAACGCCTAGCCGCGCGAGATGCTCGATCGCTTGCGGTGCCGCCTCGACGACGCGCCGCACTGCCTTTTCATCGCAAAGCCCGTCGCCGGCCGCGAGCGTGTCGGCGAGATGCAGGTCCGGACTGTCATCGCTGCCAAGGCTCGCCGCAACCCCACCTTGGGCGAGCACGCTGGAGGCTTCTTGTCTAAGCGACGTTTTGGAGATGAGGACGACCGGCTCTGAAGCGAAACGCAGCGCCGTCATCAGCCCCGCGATGCCGCCGCCGATGATGACCGGCCGGCCGTGGAGGTCGTGCATGGTCATATGGCGAGCATCCGCTCCACCGCGTGGCGCGCTCGCTCGGCCACATTAGGATCGATGGTCACGATGTGGCGGTTCTCCACGAGTGCCGCGCGGATGTTGGCGAGCGTGATGCGCTTCATGTGCGGGCAGAGATTGCACGGGCGCACGAAGTCGACCTCAGGATGCTCGACGGCGACGTTGTCGCTCATAGAGCATTCGGTCATCAGCACGACGCGCGCCGGCTTGTGCCGGCCGACATAGCCCGAAATCGCCGCAGTCGAGCCGGCGAAATCCGCCTCAGCGACAACCTCCGGCGGGCATTCGGGATGGGCAAGCACGGTAACCCCGGGATGCGCCTCGCGCAGCTCGCGTATATCAGCGGAGCTAAAGCGCTCATGCACTTCGCAATGCCCTTTCCAAGCGATGATCTCGACCTTCGTCTGGGCCGCGATGTTCTTTGCCAGATATTCGTCGGGCAGCATGATCACCCGCGGCGTGCCGAGCGATTCCACCACCGCCAGCGCATTGCCCGAGGTGCAGCAGACGTCGGATTCTGCTTTCACGGCGGCGGAGGTGTTGACGTAGGTCACGACCGGCGTGCCGGGATAGCGTTGCCGCATCAGCCGCACATCCGCAGCCGTGATCGAATCGGCGAGCGAGCAGCCCGCACCCAGATCCGGGATGAGCACGGTCTTGCCGGGATTGAGCAGCTTGGCGGTTTCGGCCATGAAATGCACGCCGGCGAGCACGATGATATCCGCATCGACCGCCATCGCCTTACGGGCGAGCGCCAAGCTGTCGCCGACGATGTCGGCCACGCAATGGAAGATCTCGGGCGTCTGGTAGTTGTGCGCCAGGATGACGGCGTTGCGCTTGGCCTTCAGCGCGAGAATGGCCTCGATGTCGCCGGCGAAGGCCGGCCATTCAATCGGCGGGATCACCCGCTTGACGCGATCGTAAAGGGATGCGGCGGTCGGCAGCGAAACGGACATCGGCAGCTCCAATTATTCTCGCAATGAGTATAATTTGGACATATTCTTATTGTGAGAATAATGGCTGTCAAGCGCGCGATAGTGGCAATTTCGTCCCTGCGGCAACCTGCTCGTCGAGGACTGCATGGCGGAAGCGATAAAGTTTGGCGGGTCGTCCCACTGTGTCGGCAGTCGTTTCGCCCGTCTCCTCGACCAGGTCCTGTTGCTCGATGAGGCGTCGGAAGTTCGGCTTGTGGACCAGCCTTCCGGAAAGCGCCTCGACGGTGCGCTGCAATTGCAGGAACGTGAAGACAGCCGGCATCAGCTCGAACACGACGGGCCGGTATTTGATCTTGGAGCGAAGGCGGCCAATACCCGTTGCCAGGATGCGACGATGGTCCGCTA
>NZ_RZSB01000479.1:0-4714 GCF_004023285.1 Mesorhizobium sp. M2A.F.Ca.ET.067.02.1.1 | reverse complement strand
GATGCGACAATCCCCAACCCCAACGCCAGCGGCACCGCGATGAGAGCGGTCATGACCGCCAGGAACATGGTGTTGTAGAGACGAGGCGCGATGATCTCCGCCACGGTGCGCCGGTAACCTGTTCGGCTGGCGAAGGAGGATCCAAAGTCGCCCTTTACCATCTTGCCAACCCAGCTGAAGTAACGCTCGACTGGCGGGCGATCGAGGCCGATCTCGTGTTGAAGGGCCGCGACTGTTTCCGGGGTGGCAGATTGACCGAGCGTTGCCTTGGCGAAGTCGCCGGGCAGCATTGCGACCGCCGAAAAGATGATGATCGAAACAATGAACAGGGTAATCAGGCCGAGACCTAACCGCTGTAGAACCGTTTTGGCGACCGAATTCAAACGCATGCGCGCATTCCCAAGATTGCGCCGTCCGCAGGGCGAGCGACGCAGTTGGCAAACACCCTACGCCTCCGCCATCCACCAGCGCTCAGCCATCTTCAGTCCGTCATTTTCCCAATTGGGCGCCACATCGCCATGTCCTAGTTTCTTGGATTTGGCGCTTACGAAGTTGTTAAATACCAGCACGATGCTCCCGCCATCGTCATGGGTCAGCTGCTGCATTTCGCCATACATGTCGGCCCGCTTGGCCTCATCCGTCTCGGCTCGCGCCTGAACAAGCAATTCGTTGAAACGAGGATTCTTCCAGAATGACTCGTTCCAGCTGGATTCCGCTGCGAAGGCTTGTGTGAACATCCAGTCGGCTGTCGCGCGACCACTCCAATAGGAAGCGCACCACGGCTTCTTGAGCCAGATATTGTCCCAATAGGCGTCCTCGGCCTCGCGTACCACATTCACGTCGATGCCGCACTGTGCGGCCGTCTCGCGAATGAGCGCCGCTGCGTCAACCGCACCTGCGAAAGCGGCATCGGCGACCGAGAGATCAACCTTCAGCTTTTCCATTCCCGCCTTCTTCAGATAATGGCGGGCTTTTTCAGGATCGAAACGGTGTTGCGGCTCCGGGTTCTTGTAAAACTTGATCGCCGGCGCGATCGGATTGTCATTGGCAACGGTTGCGTGTCCGAGGAAAATCTTGTCGGCGATCTCTTGACGGTTGATCGCCCATTTCATTGCCATGCGCACATCCGGATTGTCGAAAGGCGCCATAGTGACGTTCATCGGCAAGGTATAGTGGCCGTAGCCGGTGACTTCGATGATCTCGATTTTTGGGTTGCGCTTCAACATGCCGAGTGTCTTCAGATCGGCGCGGCCAATGTAATCCACTTCCCCGGTTGAGAGGGCAGCCATGCGTGCGGCCAAATCCGTAATGGCGATGAATTCCACCTCATCCAGGTAAGGCTTGCCATTCTTGAAATAATTCGGGTTGCGCTTGAGCTTGGCCGAAACGCCGGGTTGGAAATTCTCGAGCACGAATGCGCCGGTTCGGGTTCCTGATCCCCAATCCGCTTTCCCATCCACGCTCGGCATGATGACAAAATGATAGTCGCTCATGATGTAAGGGAAATCGGCGTTGCCGCTGTTGAGCGTGAAGACAACCGTCTCTGGGCCATCCGCCTTGATGTCGGAAACGGATTCAAGCAGAGACTTCGCCGCTGATTTGGTATCGGCACCCATGTGATAGCGCATAGAGGTCACGACATCTTCCGCCGTCACGTTCTTGCCGTTGTGGAAGGTGACCCCCTTGCGCAGCTTGAAAACCCACGTTTTGGCGGCGTTCGAAGATTCGAAGCTCTCGGCCAAGTCCGGCTGGATGTCGCCCTTGGCGTCAACCTCCGTGAGGCCGTTGGACATAGCGCCCGAGAAGGCCGTTTGCGTGAAAGTATCCGGATAGCCGGCCGGATCTATGGAATCTGTCGTCGCGCCATGCGCCATGCCAAGCTTGGCAAAGCCGCCTTGCTGTGGTTGTGCCCGTGCTACGGTGACGAAGATCTGATCCGCGGCAGCGACGGTAAGGCCCGCCGCTATTCCCAAATGGATGAAGTCGCGGCGGGAAACCTTGCCGCGCCCGATCAGACTTTGCGCAATGCGAAGTTTGTACTCAGATTCAGACATTTTCGCTCTCCCATTTGCGGATTTTCCGCGTTTTTTTGAACACTCCTCAAGCAAGCTTGTCCGGCATTTATTGTTTCATTGCTTGCCGCTCCGTGCACTTGACTATTGATCGTTTTCTACCGTCACGCCGTTACATAGATGTTGCCGTCCTCAACTGTGACCGGGAATGTTCGCGCACGCACAGTTGGGTCGACGAGTGCCGAACCAGTTTTGATGTCGAACTCCCAGCCATGCCAGGCGCATCGCACGATCTCGTTTTCTCTATGATAGATGAACCGCGCATCCTCGACCGGCGCGGTCGTCCCGCATTGCGGCCCTTCACATAGGGGCGCGCCTCGATGCGGACAGATGTTGAGCAGCGCATGGAAGGTTTCTCCGATGCGGAACACACCCACCGAAAGGCTACGGACTTTGGCAATGACAGGTGTGCCGGCCTCGATCTCGTCAACGCGGCAGATGAAGGTTTTCTCGCCCATATTCTGCTCCGTCAGGCGGCGTTCGCGGTCAGGATGGCAGGAATGCGCTTGTAGACGTCGAGCGCATTCTGACCCATCACCTTGACTTTCCAGGACGGCGGGATGTGGAGCGTGTTGGCGTCGTCATAGTCCCAGTGCGGATAGTCTGACGCGAACATCAGCGTGTTCTCGCCATCCATCGCTTCCAGAATGGACCACAGATGCTGGACGTTGGCTGGCTGTTCCAGCGGCTGTGTTGAGAAGCGGATGTTACGGCGGCAGTATTCCGACGGTAGCATTTTGAGCCATGGCGTTTCTTTACGCAGCGCCTTGTAGTCAGCATCGAGGCGCCATAGCACCGTCGGCACCCAGGCGACGCCGCATTCGATCACGACGAAATAGAGTTCTGGCCATTTCTCGAAAACGCCGTGAGCGATCATGCTGGCGACATGGCTGATCGCCGACATGTGCAGAATGGCGTGTGTTTCCCAGAAGAAAGTTGTGGGGGCAGGCGCGACGGCGTTCCAGTTGACGCCTCCGTGCCCGCCGAGGTGAATGGCGAACGGCAATCCCATTTCCGCGCAGGCTTCATAGATCGGGTGGTAGAAGGGATCACCATACGGCTTCACTGAGCCTTGGGAGGCTAGAACCTGGACCATGCGCGGATGACTGCCCAGCCGGCGGATTTCAGCGGCCGCCAGCTTTGGATCCTGGGGCGCAATGACGATCGAACCCATGAAGCGATTGTCCTTCGGCAACCACTCCGCGATCTGATAGTCATTGTAGGCACTGACCAGCGCACTAGCGTAATAGGGATTTGCCAGCGTTGAGGCTTCAATGGGCTCGTCGCCGGTCAGGATCGCCACGCCGACATTATATTTGTCGAGGTGTTTGTCTTTCATGATCCGGTAGTTGTCCGCTTCAGTCTCAGGCCGCACATCCTTTCGGGAGAAATCCTGCGGATGAAACCAGGGGCGATGGCCGTGCGGGAACGATCCTTTCGGGCCAGTCTTCTCGCCCTCGATGAACATGTCCTTCCAGATGCCAGAAAGATACGGCTCTAAAACCGTGGCGCTTGACCAATAGTTGTGACAATCGCAGTCGACGATAAACACTTTAGCTTTCGCTCCCTGTCTAGCCCGGCCGTGCTGGCCGTTTAGTGCCTCCACCTTCCGCCTTGACAATTGCCGGATCAAGCCAATGATCTCTGGGTAACGATCGGCTTTTTCGATTAAGGTACGACGCATGCAGCTGGACCACATCGAGACGTTCCTCGACATTATTGAATCGCGGAACTTCAACCGGACTGCCGACCGGCTGAACATTACTCAGTCTACGGTCAGTACTCGGATCAAGAGTCTCGAAAGCGCGGTAGGGTCAGAGCTTTTCCATCGTGGTCGGGCTGGCGCTGAGCCGACTGCGGCGGGGCGACGTTTCGAGGCCTACGCGCGAGCGATGCTTTCGACGTGGTCGCAGGCGCGCCATGACGTTCGCGCGTTCAACCGGTTCGAAGGGACGCTGCGTGTGGCCGCCCAGGTAGGCATGACACGATCGGTGCTGCCGGGGTGGGTGGAGGCGCTCTGCCAGGTGCTTCCCAAAGCCTCGATCCATGTGGAATCCGACTATTCCAATCAGATGGTGACCGATCTCAGCATGGGAAATCTCGACATAGCGGTGCTCTACGCACCCCGCTACCTTCCCGAAATTACTTATGAGCACCTCATGGTCGAGGAATATGTGATGGTCTCGACCTTTGCCAGGACGCTATCGGAGGTGAATCCCGACAGCTACATTCGCCCGGGCTACACCGTCGTGCTCGAGAAAACCCACTCGGAGCTGATCCCTGCCCTGGCAATTTCGCGTCTTTCCATGGGATCCGAAAGCTTGGCCGAAGCGATGCTGCGGCGAACCGGAGGCAGTTGTTACATGCGCAGCGACGATGCCCGCAGGTTCACGGCCGAGTGCCCGTCGTTCCTGGTCGAGGGCGCGCCGACGCTTTACCAGCCAGTCCATACGGCCATGCTCGCCCGACGTAAGCATGAGCCGATCATCCGCAAAGGGCTTCGCGCGCTGCATCTCGCGGTGATGTCGCTGGAGATCTAGATCGAAATTTCCGATTAAAAAGCAGGCTCAAGCCCCTGTTTCGCGAAGGCCTCGGCTGCCATGTTGGCGCGTCATTGAGAGCCAAACATGAACGCACACACC
>NZ_RZSB01000478.1:0-4733 GCF_004023285.1 Mesorhizobium sp. M2A.F.Ca.ET.067.02.1.1 | reverse complement strand
ATGAGGTGCAGCACCGCATTGGTCGATCCGCCGATGGCTCCGTTGACGCGGATGGCGTTCTCGAAGGCCTGCCGGGTGAGGATTTGCGAAATCGTCACGTCCCGGTGCACAAGGTCGACGATCTGCCGCCCGGCGAGCTGCGCAAGCACGCCACGGCGCGAGTCGACCGCCGGTATGGCGGCATTGTCCGGCATGCCGATGCCCAGCGCCTCGACCATGCTGGCCATTGTGGAAGCGGTGCCCATGGTCATGCAGCTGCCGGCCGACCGGCTCTGGCCCTGCTCCGCGGCGAGGAAGTCCTCGACCTTCATGCGCCCGGCCTTCACGTCCTCGGCGAATTTCCAGACATGGGTGCCGGAGCCGATGTCCTGGCCGCGGAACTTGCCGTTCAGCATCGGGCCGCCTGACACGGCGATGGTCGGCAGGTTGCAGGACGCCGCCCCCATCAGCAGCGACGGCGTGGTCTTGTCGCAGCCGACCATGAGCACGACGCCGTCGATGGGGTTGCCGCGAATGGACTCTTCGACGTCCATGCTCGCCAGATTGCGGAACAGCATCGCGGTCGGGCGCATGTTGCTTTCGCCGAGCGATGTCACGGGAAATTCGACCGGCAGGCCGCCGGCCTCATAGACGCCGCGCTTGACGTGATCGGCAAGCGCCCGCAAATGCGCATTGCACGGGGTCAGTTCCGACCACGTGTTGCAGATGCCGATCACCGGGCGACCGTCGAACGCATCGTCCGGAATGCCCTGGTTCTTCATCCAGCTGCGGTGCATGAAGGCGTTCTTGCCTTCACCGCCGAACCAGGCTGTCGACCGCAGCTTTCGTCTTTCGCTCACTATCTCTGCTCCTTACGGCGCCTGTTGCGGTTCTCGACGCTGCGGCGAACGTCTTCCTCGGCATTGTCGATGAGGACGAGAAGCGCCTGCTGCGCGCCGCTTCCATCGCCGGCGGCGATCTTCTCGGCCACCTCGCGATGCAGCGGCAGCGAGTGGCGCTGCCCCTCCGGATTGTCGTTGGAGAGACGGAAGCTCATCATCAGGGCCGTTTCGACCAGCGCCGCCAGCGAGCCGATCAGCTCGTTGCCCGTCATGCGCAGGATGGTCTGGTGGAAGATGAGGTCGGGCTTGGCAAAGCGGTCGCCGTCGTCGCCCACGGCCTCCATTTCGGCGAGCGCGGCGTTGAGATCGGCAAGCTGCGCCGGCGTCGCGCGCTTGGCCGCAAGCGCGGCCGACATCGGCTCGATCGCCCGGCGCAGCTCGAAAAGGGCGGTGACGTCCTCGGCGCTGACGCCCGCCGCGTAGCGCCATGAAAGGACGTCCGGATCGAGGAAATTCCAGTCGGAGCGTGGGCGCACCCGGGTGCCGGTCTTAGGCCGCGACTCGACCAGCCCCTTGCCCGCCAGGACCTTGATGGCCTCGCGCAGCACGGTGCGGCTGACGCCCAGCATCTCACTGGAATCATCGGCATTGGGGAGTGCCTCGCCCGGCAGGAAATCGCCCTGGACAATGCGCAGCCCGATCTGCTCGACGACCGTCGCATGCAGCGCCGTCGAGCCGCTGGCGACCGCCGCGACGATCCGCGACCTGCGTGCGGTGCTGAAGGATTTTGTATTCTTCATACTATTCATATGATATGTCTTTATCCAGCTATAGATGAGAGTCAAGCCGCTGGAGAGAGGATGGATGGAAATTTTGAGACAAGAGGCGCGGACGGCCTGGTCACGATCACCGACGGTCTGGCGACGGTCGAGATCGCCCCGGCCGCCGGCGGCGCGCTGGCGTCATATCGCTGGCGGAAAAATGGGCATGCCGTCGATTGGCTACGCCCCGCCCTGCCCGCCGCGTTCGACAGCCGCGACGCGGGCGCGATGGCCTGCTTTCCGCTGGTCCCCTACTCCAATCGTGTAAGGGGCGGCCGCTTCAGCTTCGCCGGCCGGACCATAGAGTTGCCGACGCGACCAGACGACCCGCATTATGAGCACGGCCATGGCTGGCGACTGCCGTGGACGCTGGCCGGACACCAGCAAGGCAGGGCGGTCCTGCGCTATCGCCACGATGCCGATTCCTGGCCCTGGAGCTACGAGGCCGAGCAGAGGATCGGACTCGTACGGGCTGCCTGAGCATCCGGATCTCATTGCGCAACCTCTCGGACACGCCCATGCCGGCCGGGTTCGGGCTTCATCCCTATTTTCCCGCCACGCCGTGGACGCATATCCAGGCCGATGTCACCGGGATGTGGGAAACCGACGCCCAGGTTCTGCCCACACGCCATGTTTCGCCGCCCGCGGGCGCCGATCCGACAACGGGCTTCGACGTCGCCGAGGCCGCATTCGACACCGTCTTCACGGGATGGACACGCCGTGCCCGCATCACCTGGCCGGATGAGGAACGGCTATTGGACATCGAGGCCGAAGCACAGCTCGATTTCCTGGTGCTCTACACACCGCCAGGCGAGCCGTTCTTCTGCGCCGAGCCGGTCAGCAACGTCACCGACGCCTTCAACCGGTTGGACGAAGACACAGGCTGCATGGTGCTCGCGCCTGGCGAGAGCCGCTCGGCAAGCGTCCGCTTCATGCCGTCACAGACAGTCTGATGTATGCCGCCCAGAGCCACGGAGCGGGTTCCGGTTGGCGCACCTTGGGGCGTGCGCTCCTCAGCCGACGGATGCCGGAAGCCATCGCTTTTCGACAAGGCAGACCATCGTGTAGGCAGGATCAAAGACGTTTCCGACGTGATACCGGACAACCTGTCCCATCAGATGCGATGCGGCGGCAGCGGACAATCCATAATCGCTGGTCAGCCAGTTGAGCATGTCCGTGGTCGCATGCTGAAGGGCCTGATCCAGCGGCCGAGCGTTGCCGACCGAGAAAATGTGCGTTTCGTTTTCACCGCGAGGCCATGTCAACCGCCTGTTCTTTTCCACGCTCAAGCGTAGCTGCACTTCAAAACAGGTCTCGATCCCGGTTCCGACGATCTCCCCATCGCCTTGCGTTGCATGGCAATCGCCCGCGAAGAAAAGCGCACCCTCCACGGCGACGGGAAACCAAACGGTCGCGCCAGGCCGAAAGCCGCGATAATCCATGTTCCCGCCATTCTCCGCGCTTGTCGCGGTGGAGAAAGCCTGGCCCATCGCGGGCGCCACGCCAAAGCAACCGATCATCGGTTCGAGCCGCAGCACGAAGTTCTCAAGGCCTGGCGGCGGCTCCTGCAACTTCACTGTTCGCGATTCCAGATCGATCAGCCAGTCGGCTCTGTCGCGCGCCGGCAATTGGCGAGCAGCCTCGGGATCGACAACATTCGCGGCGAGCGACGAGATCGTCCAGCCGGAGGGGCGGATAGGATCCATGCGCAGGATGTCCACGCGGAGCGCGTCGCCCGGTTCGGCTCCCGTCACGAAGACCGGGCCGTTCATCGGGTTTGGACCATGAGCCGGTCGCGCACCGTTCTTGTCGAAGCCCCTGGCGTCCAGCGTCTCCGTGATCACGACATCGCCGGATGCAATTGTGAGCGCCGGCGCGACCGTCCCGAGGACATTGTGCCACGTGCTGTTGATGAGCTTGTGCGTTGCCATGGAATGGCAGTAGCGAAGGTGTTGCCGCGCGGCAAGTGCGCGGATCGAGATCCTGGCGCCCGATCGTTCCATTGGTATCGGCGAGTTGGCCGCCACGATGCAGGACGGACCTGGCGCCAGCCCGACAAATCCAGTGCCTGGCCTAAACCTTTTCCACCAACAGGCGTTGTTGTCCACCCGGCCGGTTTTCCAGGCGACCGGCAAACCGGACGATGGAGAGGCTCAACCGATGTATTTCATGGCATTGGCCACCGACTATGACGGCACGCTGGCGCATGATGGCCTGGTCACCGCGAGCACGATCTCGGCGCTGGAGAAGCTGAAGAAATCCGGGCGAAAGCTCGTCCTGGTCACCGGGCGCGAGTTGCCCGATCTGAAGGAAGTCTTTCCCGAACTCTCCCTGTTCGACAAGGTCGTGGCCGAAAACGGCGCGCTGATCTACACGCCGGCCAGCGAGGAAGAGCGCACGATCTCGCCCTCGCCCCCTGCGGATCTCATTGAAAAGCTCAAGAAGCGCGGCGTGAAGCCGCTCTCGGTCGGGCGATCGATCGTCGCTACCTGGGAGCCGCACCAGGCGACCGTGCTCGATGTCATCAAAAAGCTCGGGCTGGAGCTGGAAATCATCTTCAACAAGGGCGCGGTGATGATCCTGCCCTCGGGCGTCAACAAGGCGACCGGGCTGGCGGCGGCGCTCGAAGACCTGAAGCTGTCGCCGCACAATGTCGTGGCCGTCGGCGACGCCGAGAACGACCACGCCTTCCTCAGGGCCTCGGGCTGCAGCGTCGCGGTGGCCAACGCGCTGCCCGCCGTCAAGGAAACCGCGGATCTCGTCACCAAGGAGGTGCGCGGCAAGGGCGTCGAGGAACTGATCCGCAAGCTGATCAAGCACGACCACCTCATTGCCAAGAAGCGCTTGGGCGGCGTGCTGCTCGGAACTTCGCGCGGCAAGGACATCTATCTGTCGCCGACGGAAACAGTGCTGATCGCCGGCAGCTCGGGCATCGGCAAATCGACCCTGGCCACGGCGCTCACCGAGCGGCTGGTCGAGAAGGGTTTGCAGTTCTGCATTTTCGACCCCGAGGGCGACTATGACGGGCTGAAAGGCGCGGTGCCGCTCGGCAACGGCTCGACCGCGCCCAACAAGGAGCAGCTGCTGGAAC
>NZ_RZSB01000477.1:0-4735 GCF_004023285.1 Mesorhizobium sp. M2A.F.Ca.ET.067.02.1.1 | reverse complement strand
ATAACCCGCCAAAGCGGCCAGAGCGCCTTTCAAAAAACGCCCATCCGCCTCGTGCGCTAAATATCGACTCCCATGCAAAACCCTCACAAGGGGAGAAGGGGGACCGCACTCCCCATCACGTATTCATCGAATCGAAGAAGTCCGCGTTGGTCTTGGTCTGCTTGAGCTTGTCGATGAGGAACTCGATCGCGTCGGTCGTGCCCATCGGCGCCAGGATGCGGCGCAGCACGAAGATCTTCTGCAGGTCCGATCGCGGCACCAGCAGGTCTTCCTTGCGGGTACCAGACTTGAGGATGTCGATCGCCGGATAGATGCGCTTGTCGGCCACCTTGCGGTCGAGCTGGATTTCGCAGTTGCCGGTGCCCTTGAACTCTTCGAAGATGACTTCGTCCATGCGGCTGCCGGTGTCGATCAGCGCGGTGGCGATAATGGTCAGCGAACCGCCTTCTTCGATATTGCGGGCCGCACCAAAGAAACGCTTCGGGCGTTGCAGCGCGTTGGCGTCGACACCGCCGGTCAGCACCTTGCCGGATGACGGCACGACCGTGTTGTAGGCGCGGCCGAGGCGGGTGATCGAATCGAGCAGGATGACGACGTCGCGACCATGCTCAACCAGGCGCTTGGCCTTCTCGATCACCATTTCGGCGACCTGCACGTGACGCGCGGCTGGCTCGTCGAAGGTGGACGAGATGACCTCGCCCTTCACCGAGCGTTGCATGTCGGTCACTTCCTCGGGACGCTCGTCGATCAGAAGCACGATCAGGTAGCATTCCGGATGATTGGCGGTGATCGAATGCGCGATGTTCTGCAACAGCACCGTCTTGCCGGTGCGCGGCTGCGCGTTGATCAGCGCGCGCTGGCCCTTGCCGATCGGCGCCACCAGGTCAATCACGCGCGGCGAGATGTCCTTGGTGGGGGGAGTGTCGACCTCCATCTTCAGCCGCGAGGTCGGGTAGAGCGGCGTCAGATTGTCGAAGTGGATCTTGTGTCGGATTTTTTCCGGATCGTCGAAATTGATGGTGTTGACCTTGAGCAGCGCGAAATAGCGCTCGCCCTCTTTCGGGCTGCGGATCGGTCCTTCGACCGTGTCGCCGGTCTTGAGCGAGAAGCGCCGGATTTGCGACGGCGAGATATAGATGTCGTCGGGGCCGGGCAGGTAGTTTGCGTTGGCCGAGCGCAGGAAGCCGAAGCCGTCCTGCAGCACCTCCACCACGCCATCACCGATGATCTCGATGTCCTGCGCGGCGAGCTTCTTCAGGATCGCGAACATCAGCTCCTGCTTGCGCATGACGCTGGCGTTCTCCACCTCGAGCGTTTCGGCGTAAGCGATCAGCTCCGGCGGCTTCTTGTTCTTGAACTCTGCGAGTTTCATTTCTTGCATTAGATAGACTCTGGGTAGGCTTTTGGGAGAAAATCGGCTGAATACGACAAATGCCGGGCGCGGCCGAAAGCGAGTAAAGGGGGCGGCGCATGACGGGAAGGAAGACCCGTCTTTTATCGTCGGTCGCCCGAAAGAGCAAGCCGCCTTTTGCTGGGCTTCTTCTGGTTTTGGGGGGAGCCTAGAACGGCTTCACGACGACCAGCATGACGATGACGATCATCAGCAATGTGGGGATCTCGTTGACGATCCGCCAGTGCCTGGCCGGCTTTTCGTTCTTATCCTCGGCGAATTTCCTGACCGCGCCGGCGAGATAGCCATGCAGACCCGACAGGACGAGCACCAGCGCGATCTTGGTGTGCAGCCAGCCGCCCTGGAAGCCGAAGCCTTTCCAGGCCAGCCAAAGGCCGAACACCCAGGTCACGATCATCGCCGGATTGATGATCCCCCTGAGCAGCCGGCGCTCCATCACCTTGAAGGTCTCGGACTGCACCGAGCCTTTCTCGGCATCGACATGATAGACGAACAGCCGCGGCAGATAGAGCATGCCCGCCATCCAGGCGATCACCGCGATCACATGGATGGCCTTCGCCCAGAGATAGAAGCCGTCGCCAGCCACCAAATAGAGAAGGGCCGTCGCCGCCACGAGAACGACAATGCCGATCACCATGCGCTTCATCGCCTGGCCGGTGGTGTTCTCGTTGCTCACATTGCTCATCGGTGGCTCCTCACCATTTTCACCATCGCTTCGACATGCGCCACCGGCGTTTCCGGCGTGATGCCATGGCCGAGATTGAAGATCAGCGGCCCGCCGCCCAGCGTCTTCAGGATGGCATCGACGCCATCGGCCAGCGCCTTGCCGCCGGCGACCAGCCGCAGCGGATCGAGATTGCCCTGCACCGCGCCTTCGCGCTGCAGCTCCTTCGCCATGGACAAAGGCACGGTCCAGTCGAGGCCGAGACCGGCAATGCCGGTCTTCTTCCTGTAGTCGCGATAGCGTTCGCCGGCGCCCTTCGGAAAACCGATCACCGGCACGTCGGGATGAACCGCCTTCACCTGCCGCACGATCTCAGCCACCGGCTCGACACAGAAAGCCTCGAAGGAGGGCTCGTCCAGCACACCCGACCAGGAATCGAAAATCTGCACCGCATCGGCGCCGGCTTCGATCTGGCGGATGAGATAGGCAGCCGAATGATCGGCCAGCGTCTTCAAGAGCCTCGCGAAGGCCTCGGGCTCGCGATAGGCGAACAGCCGCGCCGGTCCCTGGTCGGGCGTGCCGTGCCCGGCGATCATATAGGTCGCCACCGTCCATGGCGCGCCGCAGAAGCCGAGCAGCGTCGTCTCGTCGGGCAATTTCGCGCGCAGCCGGCGCACGGTCTCGTAGACCGGCTCGAGATTCACGTGAAACATCTCGCCGCTCAACGCCGCAATCTCGGCCGCCGAGATCGGCTTCAGGACCGGCCCGCGGCCTTCCTCGAAACGGACATCCCGCCCCAGCGCATTGGGCACAACGAGAATGTCGGAGAACAGGATCGAGGCGTCGAAGCCGAAGCGTTCGATCGGCTGCAGCGTCACCTCGACGGCGAGGTCCGGATCATAGCAGAGATCGAGGAAGGATCCGGCCCGTCTCCTGGTCTCGCGATACTCCGGAAGATAGCGGCCTGCCTGGCGCATCATCCAGAGCGGCGGCGGTGAAACCGTCTCGCCCTTGAGGACGTCGAGCACGATCCGTTTCCCAGCCATCCAGCGCCCGCCTCTCTCTACAGCGCCGCGCGTCCTAAGACGCGCAAAGGACGCTGTAGCACTTTCATCTAGCGCATGATCCTTTCCGAACCTCCGGTTCGGGGTCATGCGCGGTCTCTTAAATCAAATATCTATTTTAAAAGAGTCTTCTGATTCTAAGAGTCTGTTGGTTGTGATGATTGCGACCTGTCCAGCCTGCGGCTCGAAAAGGCCAGTCAGCATATTGTCGCGTACTTGTTTTCGCAAACTGGAGGGATCTGGGGACAAGGCCGATTCAAGCTTTCGAGTCAAAAGCTTGGCCGGTCCGATCCGATGTCCTGGTTGTGGATGAAATCGGCCCGGAAAAGTTGATCCCCAGTTTTGTCCCCAGCGCCGCGACAAAGCCTACAGCTGGTCGAATTGTGGACAAGCGGCCATCTGATACAGTCGCTTCCCTACCCAAGGCCCGCCCATCCAGCCTTGTCCACAATTGCCCACAGCCTGGACCCACCCGTTGTGAACAAACCTCAGAGCTTCTTCCACCTGCATCTGATCTCCGACGCCACCGGCGAGACGCTGCTGGCCGCCGGCCGGGCGGCGTCAGCGCAATACAAGGACGCGCGCGCCATCGAACATATCTATCCGCTGATCCGAACCGAGAAGCAGGTCGCCAAGGTCTTCGACGACATCGAGGAGGAGCCCGGCATCATCCTCTACACCGTGGTCGATCAGAAGCTCGCGCGCTCGATCGACGAGCGCTGCGCGGCCATGGGCCTGCCTTGCGTCTCGGTGCTGGAGCCGGTGCTCGCCGTCTTCCAATCCTATCTCGGCACGCCCGCCGGTCGCCGCGTCGGCGCCCAGCACGTGCTCGACGCCGAATATTTCCGCCGCATCGACGCGTTGAACTTCACCATGGAGCATGATGACGGCCAGCTGCCGGCCAATATGGACGATGCCGATATCGTGCTGATCGGCATCTCGCGCACCTCGAAGACGCCGACCTCGATCTATCTCGCCAATCGCGGTATCAAGACAGCCAACATCCCGATCGTGCTCGGCGTGCCGCTGCCCGAGAGCCTGATCGCCGCCAAGACGCCGCTGATCGTTGGGCTGATCGCGACGGCCGAGCGTATCTCGCATGTGAGGCAGAACCGCATCCTCGGCAACAGCGCCGCCTTCGTGCCGACCGACTATGTCGATCGCGCCGCGATCAACGAAGAGCTCGCCTATGCGCGCCAGCTCTGCACCAGGCATGGCTGGCCGATGATCGACGTCAGCCGCCGCTCCATCGAGGAAACGGCGGCGGCAATCGTTGCCCTGCGGGGCAAGACGCGGTAACGAAGGTTGGCCGAGACGCCGGCTGCTTCGTCATCCTAGGGCGGAGCAAGGAGCGCAGCGACGCGGCGTAGACCCTAGGATCCATGCCATGACGTCGAAGTATTGCAACGGTGTAGAATTCTGCTCCGCTGCGCCCCTCGGCTGAGGTTACGGCATGGATCCTAGGGTCCTCGCAACGGAGCTTCGCTCCTGCTTCGCCCTAGGATGACGAAGTTCGTAGGGCCTTGGCCATTCTCCAAAGTTTGTGCTGGACCGCCGGACAAACGATGGGTCAACAGCGTCAGGGAACTAGTGCAT
>NZ_RZSB01000476.1:0-4739 GCF_004023285.1 Mesorhizobium sp. M2A.F.Ca.ET.067.02.1.1 | reverse complement strand
GTCCAGCGTCACCTTGTAAAGCTCGTTGTCGTCGCGATCCATCAAGCGCACGGTGAGCTGCTCTGTCGCACCCGAAATATCGACCAGCCCGAAGAACTGCAAGCCTGCCGACGGCGGCAGGTTCTGGCCCTGCTCGGCGGTCGGCGCCTTGATGAATTTCAGCTCCGGCCCGAAGGTCATGTCGAGGTCGTTGGGGCCGAACGTGCCGGCATGGATCGGGCCGGACACGAATTCCCAGAACGGATTGAAATCCTGGAACTGCGCCTTGTCGGGGTTGTAGTAATGCGCCGCCGTGTAGTGCACGTCGGCGGTGAGCCAGACGGTGTTGGTGATGCCGGCAGTCTTGATGAAGCGCAGCACATCGGCGAATTCGAGCTCGCGCCCCTTCGGCTTGCCGTTGTCGTTGTTGCTGACGGCCTCGAAGCCGGCCTTCTTCGCCGCGTAGTCCCAGACGACGAGGCTGAGCGGCATGTCGGCGGCGATGACCTTCCAGGTCGCCTTCGAGTTCGCCAGCTCGCGCTTCAGCCATTTGGATTGCTCCTCGCCGATCATGCGCGACTTCGGCGTCAGCGTTTCATCCAGATTGGCGCCGTTCGGGCCGCGATAGGAGCGCATGTCGAGGAAGAACACGTCGAGCAGCGGCCCATGCGAGATCTTGCGGTAGACGCGGCCCGGCTCCGACGGCTCGTAACGGATGGTGGTCATCTCATGGAAGGCGCGCGCGGCCCTGGCCGCCAGCACATGGATCGACTTTTCCTTGTAGCGGTCGTCCTTGCTGAGGTCCTTCGAGTCCGACCAGTTGTTGAGAACCTCGTGGTCGTCCCATTGGTAGAAGGTCGGACAGATGGCCGAGAGGGCAAGCACATGCTTGTCCATCATGTTGTATTTCCACTGGTCGCGATATTCGTCCAGCGTCTCGGCGACCTTGCGCTTGCCGTCGAGCATGACGACGTTCTTCCACTTGCCGCCGCCGGGCAGGTCGACCTCGTCCTTCAGCGCGCCATCGGCATAGATCGTGTCGCCCGAATGCAGGAAGAAGTCCGGCGTGTGCTTGGCGATGGTCGAATAGGTCTTCATGCCGGTCTCGTCGATGCCCCAGCCCTGGCCGGCGGTGTCGCCTGACCAGGCGAAGCGCACGTCGCGCTTCGAGGACGGCGCGGTGCGGAAACGGCCGACGATCGGCTCGGAGACGGCGTTGATGTCGGACAGGTCGGCCGCGATCATGCGGTAGAAGATGTCCTGGTCGGAGGCGAGATCGGTGAGCAGCCGCTTCACCGTGCAGTCGCTGGCCGGCGACGTATCGAGCGGCGCGAGCCTTGTGGCGTTTGCAAAACTTTCGGTGGTCGACACTTCATACATAACGCGCGCGGGCCGGTCGGTGCGCGTCCACACCATGCCGGACGTGGCGTCGACGTCGCCGGACTGCACGCCATGCGTGAAGGCCGGCCGCTGGCTGGCGCGGGAATAATAGGGCAGCGCCAGACCGGAGGCGCCGACAAGGCCGAAGGCGCTGGCCGAGGTGACGAAAGCGCGGCGGGTAAGGGAAAGCTTGTCCATGGCTGTCTCCGGATGGCTTTGAACGGGACCGCCAAGCTCTCGCCTCATTGTTTCAGGCGTGTCTCGGAACCATGAAGTTTTGATAACAGTCGACAGAACTGCTGATCTCCCCCTTGTGGGGAAGATGGCCGGCAGGCCAGAGGGGGGCGCGAAGGATCGCCAACTTCTCAGGGACGGCCTGTTCGAGCTTCTGGCCGACGGCTTTGATTGGCTGCAATTCAACTGACAAGTCGGCGGGACAGCGCCCCCCTCTGCCCTGCCGGGCATCTCCCCCACAAGGGGTGAGATTGGCAGCTCAAGCCGCCTGCGGCTCCGGCTCGAATGCCAGCTTGGTCGTATTGATCAGCAGCGAGATACAGGCCGCCGCGATGCCCGTCATGCCGGCGATCAGGAAGGCCAGTTCGTAATTGCCCTGCAACTCGCGCATCGTGCCGCCGAAGGCTGCAGCCGCCGCTGCGCCCACTTGGTGGCCGGCGACGATCCAGCCGAACACGATCGGCCCGCTACGGTCGCCGAAGGCTTCGTTGGCGAGCCGGAGCGTCGGCGGCACGGTGGCGATCCAGTCGAGCCCGTAGAGCACGGCGAAGATGATCAGGCTGGTCGCCGAGAAGCCGGAATAAGGCAGATAGATCAGCGACAGGCCGCGCACGGCATAGTAGACGCCGAGCAGCTTGCGCGGATCGAAACGGTCGGTGAGCCAGCCGGACAGGGTGGTGCCGATCAGGTCGAAAATACCCATCATCGACAACAGCCCGGCCGCCTGCACCTCCCCGATGCCCATGTCGCCGCAAAAGGCGATAAGATGCGTGCCGACGAGGCCGTTGGTGGTGAAGCCGCAGACGAAGAAGGTGGCGAAGAGATACCAGAACACCCGTGTGCCGGCGGCGCGGCGCAGCGTGTTCAGCGTATGCGCCAGGAAATTGCCCTGCGATGCGGGCGACACCGGCGGCACGTCGTCGGCATCGGCGCCATAGCGCACCTGACCGATCGAGGCCGGGCGTTCCGGCACCAGCAGAAAGACCAGCGGCACGAGAGCAGCGGTGGCGATCGCGATCGCTATGGCGACTGGCTTCCAACCTCCCGACTGGGCCAGCGAGGCAAGCAGCGGCAAGAACACCAGCAGGCCGGTCGCGCTGGAGGCGGACATCAACCCCATCACCAGGCCGCGATTGGTCTTGAACCAACGGTTGACGATTGTTGCGCCGAGCACGGTCGCGACCGCGCCCGAACCGATGCCTGAAAACACTCCCCAGGTGATCAGCAGATGCCACGGCTTGGTCATCAGCAGGCTGAGCGCGGTGGAGCCCGACATGATCATCAGCGCGGCAAGCAGCGTGCGGCGCAGCCCGATCCGCTCCATCAACGCCGCGGCAAACGGTCCGGTCAGACCATAGAGGAAGATGCCAATCGCGGCAGCCAGCGAGACGATGTCGCGCCGCCAGCCGAAGCTCTCTTCCAGCGGCAGCATCATGACTGACGGCGCTGAACGAAGCCCTGCTGCAATCAAAAGACAAAGAAAGATGACCGCGACAACGACGAAGGCGTAGCGCTGGCCAAACGGACGGGATTGAGCTATCATGTTACTGACCGGTACGTTGCAATGGGATGGCACCATACATACGTACCGGTCAGTAACATTGTCAAGCGAGTCGTCTGCATGCCATCGGACAATAAAATTGAAGCGTCGTTGAACACGGCCCCCGCCCCGAGGGCCGCCGACAAGATTCTCGACGTGGCGCGCGACCTGTTCTACCGCGAGGGCATCAGGGCGATCGGCGTCGACGAGATCGTCAGGCGCGCCGGCGTCACAAAGCCCAGCCTCTATCGCAGTTTCCCGTCCAAGGATGAGCTCGCCGCCTCCTATCTGCGCAAATACGACCTCGAATTCTGGGAGCGCTTCGACGAGGCCGTCGACGCGCATCCCGGCAATCCGCGCGCCCAGATCATCGCTTTCCTGACCCGTGTCGGCAAACGCACGCAAAAGCCGGATTATCGCGGCTGTGGCATGACCAACGCCGCGGTGGAATATCCTGAGCGTGGTCACCCGGCGCGCATCGTCAGCGAGAACAACAAGCAGGAATTGCGCCGGCGCCTGCGCGCCATGGCGACGGCGATGGGCGCAGCCGATTCCGACACGCTGGGCGATGGGCTGCTCCTCCTCATCGAAGGCGCCTATATCAGTGGCCAGCTTTTCGGCCATGGCGGACCGGCGGCGTCGGTCGCCCGCAACGCCGACCTCTTGATCGAAGCCAGCTTGAAGAAATAGCGGACGGCGTTACGCTTCCGGCAGCTCGAAACGGAGTTGCCATCGATGCGTGCCCTTCTGATCCCGCTTGCGCTTGCCGGTTTCTGCCAGGCGGCCCAGGCCGGCGACATCTCCAGCGCCTACACCGATCTCGATTCGAAGAAGGACTGCGTGACCTATGCCCAGGCCGCGGAAGGCGACGGCGACTGGGCGAGCCTCGTCTGCTCAGGCTATCGCGGCTACCCGGTGCTGATCGGCTACGACGACGCGCGCGAATCCGTCTATTATGGCTTTCCGTCCGACGACATGACCGCGGTCTGGGAGAGCTTCACTGCCTTCAACGGCTCAGGCCCGAAAGTGGAATGGCGCATCGAGACCAATGGCGACATCGCCATCTCTTTCGCCGCCATCCATCGCCGCTCGGTCAGCAACCCCGAGGACGACAAGAAATCGACCGACGTGCTGGTCGTCGCCAAGGTCGCGCAACCGGAAGAGCATCAGGGCTGCACCGTCGGCCTGGTTTTGGCCACCGGCAACCCACAGGCCAACGATCAGGCGCGCAAGCTGGCGGATGAGAAAGCCAAGACCTTCGTCTGCGGCAAGGACAAGCGCGAAGTGATCGGCGACGTGCCGCCCTTCGGCCGGGTAGATAACTAGTGGCGCTGCACAGGGCTTTTGAAAGTTTGTCTTGGTGTCGATTTTCCGCCGCCCGTGAAAATCAGCGCAAACGCCGGGGATTGGCTGGAGCCGCCCCAACTTCGTCATTCTATGGCGGAGCAAGGAGCGAAGCGACGCGGCGCAGACCATAGAATCCTGTGTGTTGGTTCTGGTGTATGGTTGAGGTGGGAAGGAGACCGAGTGGATCGTGGTCGTCCTTTCGGACAGGCCGTGGCATGGCCCGGTCCCTTCCCACCGGTGAACCATCAACCTGAACAGT
>NZ_RZSB01000475.1:0-4757 GCF_004023285.1 Mesorhizobium sp. M2A.F.Ca.ET.067.02.1.1 | reverse complement strand
CGCCTAGAGCGGTTCACCGTTTCAGGGAAACGCAGAACCGCTCTATCTCGTTGTTTTGGCGCAATTCCGGACGGAAAACCGCTTCACACTTTTCCTGGAATTGCGCTACATCCCCCAGCGCAGCGCCGCCGTGTGCACCGGAGCATCCCACAGCGCGGCCATGTCATCGTCGAGCATGGTCAGCGTGATCGAGCATCCTGCCATGTCGAGCGAGGTCACATACGAACCGACGAGCGAGCGGATCACCGTCACGCCCTGTTTCTCGAATATCCTGCGGGCGCTGTTGTACATCAGGTAGAGCTCCATCGACGGCGTGCCGCCGAAGCCGTTGACGAACAGCAGCGCCGGCCCTTTGGCGCGTTCACCCAAGTCGCCGGCAATCGCGGCGCAGACCTCCTCGGCGATGGCGTCGGCGCTCTTCAGCGCGTCGCGCCGCCGGCCGGGCTCGCCATGAATGCCGACGCCGAACTCCATCTCGCCGTCGCCGATCTCGAAGGTGGGCTTGCCGGCGGCGGGCACCGTACCGCTGGTCAACGCCACGCCCATCGAGCGCGTCGCGGCGTTGACGTGGTCGCCCAGCGCTTTGAGCGCGGGCAGCGCCATGCCTTGCTCGGCGGCGGCGCCGACGATCTTTTCCACCACCAGCGTGCCGGCGACACCGCGCCGTCCGGTCGTGTAGGACGAGTTCTCGACCGCGACGTCGTCATTGGTCACGACCTGCAGCACGCCGTCCGCCATCTCGGCCGCCATGTCGAAATTCATCACATCGCCTTCGTAATTCTTGACGATGAACAGGCAGCCGGCGCCGGTGTCGACGGCCTGCACGGCCGCGAGCATCTGGTCGGGCGTCGGCGAGGTGAAGACCTGGCCGGGGCAGGCGGCGTCGAGCATGCCGTGGCCGACAAAGCCGCCATGCAGCGGCTCATGGCCGGAGCCGCCGCCCGAGATCAGCGCCACCTTGCCGGGCTTCAGCTCCTTGCGGCGGATGAATTTGTGGTCGTCGCCAAGCACGAGGATATCGGCATGAGCCGCCGCAAAGCCATCGAGGCTTTCGGTCAGCACCGTGTCCACGGTGTTCATAAATTTCTTCATGGCGTCCTCCCAAACAGCCCGGCAACAAAGGTCAGCCGCTGCCCTTGCCGGCGATGCTGGTTATTTTCTGGATGAAGTCGTTGATCGCCCGGTCGAGCGCCGCGTTCTGCCTGTCGTCGCCGAAATCCGGCACGATGAGCGAGACGTGTCGCGTCTTGCGCGGACCGGACGCCGCGGGCGCCTTGCCAGGATGCGCCTGGTGATAGGCGGCCATGAACTGGTCGCGCTCGGCCTGGCTGAAATGGCAGACGGAAAAGATGGAAGGCAGATGCTTTGACGGGATCGGGATCGTATAGGCGGGGCTGGAAATCTGCGTGACGAAGCTGCGGTGCTTGCCGAGCGCGTCGGCCAGGCGCTGGCGCATGCCGGACGGGCGCTGGTCGATGACCTGCGACAGGATCGTCTTGTAGGCGCGGATTGCCTCTTCCGAGCCTGCTTCCGGTATTCTTTCCATCCTGGCCATGCGCCTACACCGCAACGCCCGCGATGGCCGCCTTGGCCGTCGCCAGTTGAGCAGGGGCGACCGAGAGGTCGCGCAAACCGGCCTCGAGCAGCGCCGGGATGGTTGCAGGGTCGCCACCGGCATCGCCGCAGAGGCTGACTGGAATTCCCTTCTCCAGTCCGAACGCGGCAACCGCCGCGATCAGCCGCAGCACCGCCGGCTGGCGAACGGAATTGAGATGCGCGACCGCCGCGTTGTCCCGCGCGGCCGCCATCACATATTGCGTCAGGTCGTTGGAGCCGATCGAGAAGAAGGCAATGTCGGCGAAATCCTCCGGCGCCAGCGCCACGGACGGCACCTCGACCATGATGCCGAGCGGCGGCAGCTTGTGCGCTACGCCCTGCGCGACAAGCGCGGCCTGTTCCTGCGCGAACAGCGCGGCAGCTTGGCTGTATTCGTCAGGCGTGGCGATCATCGGGAACATCACCCTCAGATTGCCGTGGATGGCGGCGCGCAGCAATGCCCGGATCTGCACGCGGAAGATGTCGAGCCGCTTGAGTGACAGCCTGATGCCGCGCAGGCCGAGAAACGGATTGGTCTCCTCGACGGTGAAACCCGGCACCGGCTTGTCGCCGCCGGCGTCCACGGTGCGGATGGTCACCGGCTTGCCGCCGGCCCATTCCAGCACCTTGCGGTAGGCGTGGTATTGCGTCTCCTCGTCCGGCAGTGTCTTGCCGAACAGGAATTCCGTTCGCATCAGGCCGACGCCGTCGCAGGTCTCGATATCGATGCCTTCCACATCCGAAGGGTAGGCGATGTTGACCTGCACGCGCACCGCGGTGCCGGCCTTGGTCACCGCCGGCTCCGTCAGGAATGTCCGCGCTGCGCCCTGGCGGTCGGCGAAGGAGGAGGCCGATTGGCGGAAGGTTTCGACCTCGGCCGGCGACGGGGAGAAAATGATCGCGCCATGCTCGGCATCGAGCAGCGCGTCGCCCGTGCGCGGTGCGGCCAAGGCGCCGAGACCGACGACCATAGGCACGCCGAGCGAGCGCGCCAGCATCGCGACATGGCTGGCCGTGCTGCCGCGCTGTAGCGCGATGCCGCCGCCCTTGCTCCAATCGGTTTCGAGGAAGCGCGTCGGCGCGATGTCCTCGCCATGGAGGATCGCGCCCGGAGGCGCCGCCGCCTCGCCATCCTTGCTCAGCGCCCGCAGCACCTGGTCGCGGATGTCGCGCAGATCGGCGGCGCGGGCGCGGAAATAGTCCTGGTCCGACGCTTCGTAGCCGGCGATCTCACGGTCGAGCGCCGCGCGCCAGGCGGCGTCCGCCGGCTGCCCGGAGCCGATCGCCGCCAGGGCCGGACCGCTCAAGGCATCGTCCTCCAGCATGGCGATGTGGAATTCGAGGATGCCGGCGGCTTCGCCATCGGCCGTTGCGGCCAGAACCGCCAGCCGACCGACGGCCTTGCCGATTGCGCTCACCAGTGCGGCTTGTTCTTCCCCGGCGCTCGCCTTGGCCTTGTAGCTGACCGGAGGCTGGTCGAGGTCGAACAGCGGACCTTCGGCATAACCGGGAGAGGCGGGGATACCCTCAATCCGCATGACCCGGTTTCCCACGGACATGCGGATCCGTTTCAAGCGGACCGGGCATGATCCGCATCCTCGTCGAAATCGCGCTGCACCAGATCGACCAGCGCTTTCACCGCCTGGGTCGCGCCGTCGCCCTTGGCGCGGATATGCAGCATGGTCCCTTTCGGCGCCTTCGCCGCCATCACCTTGACGATGCTCTTGGCGTCGAACCAGGGGCCGTTGGCTGCCACCGCCACCTCCACCTCGGCCGCGAACGTCTTGGCGAGCTTCGTGAACTTCACCGAAGGGCGCGCATGCAGGCCCACCGCGTGGGTGATCAGGACCGTTGCTTCGGCGGATGCGGACATTCAGTCGGTTCCTGTTCGTTCACGACGGCGACAGTTCATGCGCCGTCGCCACCACTTCCTTGAGCGAGGCGCCGCCGGAGGATTCGGTCGCGGCCATCACCGCGCCTTCGACGATCGGCGCGTTGCAGACCACGATCTTGTGCGAGCGCGGCTCGCCGATCATCTCGACCGCCATCTCCGAGTTGGTCTCGGCGCCGCCGAGATCCACCAGGATGGCGACGCCCGCTTCCGACCAGGCCTTGTCGATCGCGCCCATGATCGCCTCGACGCTGGTGCCGAGCCCGCCATGGCCGTTTCCGCCGCACCATGCAAGCGGCACTTCGTCGCCCACCATCTGGCGCACCATGTCGGCCGTGCCCTCGGCGACGAGGGGCGAATGCGACACGATGACGATCCCGACATTGCTCATCAATTGCCCTCTATCGCTTCCGCGACCGCGCGCACCAGAAGCGCGGTCGAGCGCGCTCCGGCGTCCATATGCCCGATCGAGCGCTCTCCCAGGAAGGAAGCGCGCCCGCGCAGGGCCCTCATCGGAACCGTGGCCTCGGCCGCCTTGTCGGCTGCGTCGGCGATCTCGCCGGCCGTCTTGCCCTGCGCCAGCGCCTCATACACCGGCTGCAGCACGTCGAGCATGGTTTTTTGGCCAACCTGCGATTTACCCCGCGCGGCCACCGCGTCGATCGCCCTGCCGAACGCCGCCGTCAGCCCGCCTCTATCGGGTGCCGCCGGCAGGTCCTTGCCGAGCGCCATGAAGAACGTGCCGAACAGAGGGCCGGAGGCGCCGCCGACCGTCATCACCAGCTTGGTGCCGACCGCTTTCAGCGCTTCGGGCAGCGGCTTCGCTGAAAAGACGTCCGCCTCCGCGCGCACCGCCTCGAAGCCGCGCTTCATGTTCAGCCCGTGGTCGCCGTCGCCGATCGCCTGGTCGAGCGCGGTCAACTCCTCGGCATGCGCCGCGATCGTATCGGCCGCCGCCGTGATCAGTCTGGAGAAATCGGCTGCGGCCATTGTCCGTCCTTCATGCCGGGGCGAACAGCGCCGCCACGGCAGCGAAAACCTCGGCAACCGCGAAGGCGCCCGGATCGGCGATGTCGAGTTGCCTGCCGATATAGGCGGAGCGGCCCGCTTTTGCCTTCTGCATCGCGGCGGTTGCCTCGGTACCTTGCCGCGCCGCCTTGGCGGCCGCTTCCAGCTCGCTCGCGTCAAGGGCTTTCAGCGCCGGCTCGAGCGCATCGACCATGGTGCGGTCGCCGACCTTGGCGCCGCCGTAGAAGGTCATCCGGTCGAG
>NZ_RZSB01000474.1:0-4772 GCF_004023285.1 Mesorhizobium sp. M2A.F.Ca.ET.067.02.1.1 | reverse complement strand
GGCGGGATCCTGCGCGCCGACAGCCGAACGCGGTCCGGCGCGTAGCGCAGCGTCGGGTGCTCGGTGGACATGAGATCGATGGTCAGCCGCACACGGCCATTGGCCATCGCTTCGACGGTGACCAGGCGACCGGTCAGCCGGGTCTGGATTTCGGACCCCAGCATCGGCGTCGCCATCCGCCAGGTCTCCACCTTGGCCGCAAGAAAGCCGAACGCGCAGAAAAGCGATGCCATGAAGACAAGGTGCGCTTTCTGCCAGGAGCGCGACACCGTCGCGCAGACAGCCATCAGAGCCACCGCCGCAAGCGGCCTGTAGAGATCAGGCTCGGTGCTCAGCGAGAAGTAATAGATCACGCCGGCGGCCAGGAACACCGGCACCAGCAGGAAGCCGATGCCGCGGTCGAGCTCGGTAGTGGCAGCGATCGCAACGCTTCGCCGCAGCGCAGGAACCGAAACGCGGCCGAGTTGTTTGCGGATTCGGCCTACGGTACCTGTTGGCGACGCTGGCTGCAGCGCACCGTCACCGGGCGGCGGTAACTCGGTGGGCGGATGGAGTTCTGGAAGCGAAAGCGGCGCTTCTTCAGCGGGCTCGGCATGGGCAAACATCAGGCGCTCGCTGACGCCAGCTGTCGTTTCCCCGCCCTCCTCCGTGCCCCGGCCACGTCCAGCCATCGGGTCTGCCCCTTGCGCCCCAGACCGCCTATGGTACATGAACGCGCAAAGCGCGAAAGCCCGCGCGAAATATGCCGTTTCAGTGCTTCTTCGAGAGTTTCATGTCCGACAAGGTCGTCACCCGTTTTGCCCCCTCGCCCACCGGCTACCTGCATATTGGCGGGGCGCGCACGGCGCTGTTCAACTGGCTCTATGCCAGGCACACCGGCGGCACGATGCTGCTGCGTATCGAGGACACTGATCGCGAGCGCTCCACCGAAGCCGCCACGGCCGCCATTCTCGACGGATTGACCTGGCTTGGCCTTTCCTGGGATGGCGACGCCGTCTCCCAGTTCGAGCGGGCTCCGCGCCATCGCGAGGTGGCCGAGGAACTCGTGCGCCTGGGCAAGGCCTATTACAGCTATGAGACGCCGGCGGAGCTGGAAGCGATGCGCGACGCAGCGAGAGCCAAGGGCCTGCCGCCGCGTTACAACGGCCAGTGGCGCGACCGCGATCCGTCCGAGGCACCGGCAGGCGTCAAGGGCGCGATCCGCATCAAGGCGCCGACCGAGGGCGAGACGGTCGTCCATGACCGCGTGCAGGGAGAGGTGCGCTTTCCCAACAAGGATCTCGACGACTTCATCATCCTGCGCTCGGACGGCAACCCGACCTACATGCATGCCGTCGTCGTCGACGACCACGACATGGGCGTCACCCACATCATCCGCGGCGACGATCACCTGACCAACGCCGCGCGCCAGACGGTGATCTACAACGCCATGGACTGGGCGGTGCCGTCGATGTCGCACATCCCGCTGATCCACGGCGCCGACGGCGCCAAGCTGTCGAAGCGGCACGGCGCGCTGGGTGTCGAGGCCTATCGCGCCATGGGCTATCTGCCGGAAGCCTTGCTCAACTATTTGGCGCGGCTCGGCTGGAGCCATGGCGACGACGAGGTGATGTCGATCAAGGACATGATCGCCTGGTTCGACATCGGCGACGTCAACAAGGGCGCTGCCCGCTTCGACTTCGCCAAGCTCGAGGCGCTGAACGGCGTGCATATGCGCAAGATGGACGATCGGGCGCTGTTCGATATCTTCGTCGCCACTCTGCCCTATCTCGAAGGCGGTCCGGCGCTCGCCGCAAAGCTCGATGACAAGCGAAAGGCGCAGCTGCTTGCCGCCATGCCCGGCCTCAAGGAGCGGGCAAAAACCCTGGTGGAGCTGGCCGACGGCGCGGCTTTCCTGTTTGCCGAGCGTCCGCTGTCGCTGGACGAGAAGGCGGCGGGCTTGCTCAGCGCGGATGCGCGCGCGATTCTGCGCGGCGCGCATGGCGCGTTGTCTTCTGTCCAGGGCGAGTGGAGCGCCGCCTCGGCGGAGGCTTCGATCCGCGAGTTCGCGCAGGCTGGCGGGTACAAGCTTGGCGCGGTGGCCCAACCACTGAGAGCCGCGCTGACCGGCCGCAGCACATCGCCTGGCGTGTTCGACGTACTGGCCGTGCTGGGCCGCCAGGAAAGCCTGGCGCGCATTGGAGATCAAATCGATTAGGAGCGAACTGGCCCAAGAAGATTGGCATTGAAAGGTGTGTTTCGCAGTGCAACATTAGGCCTTGGCCCAATCTGGCACGCACCTCCTAAAATGCGGTGGCGAGTTCGCGCATTCCGGTGACTTCGACGTGTCGTTTGCAGGAATTGCCTTGCCGGCATGAGGATACAAGGGAGTTTGAGAATGAGCGAAGCTGCGACAAAACTGGAACCGGGCAGCAAGGCGCACGAGTCGACCGCCAGGCTCGAACTCGCCGGCAAGACCCATGAATTCAAGGTGCGAAGCGGGTCGACCGGGCCTGACGTCATCGACATCGGCGCGCTCTACAGCACCACCGGCGCCTTCACCTACGACCCCGGCTTCACCTCCACTGCAAGCTGCGAGTCGGCAATCACCTTCATCGACGGCGACGCCGGCATTCTTTTGCATCGCGGCTATCCGATCGACCAGCTTGCCGAACATGGCGACTTCCTCGAAGTCTGCTACCTCCTGCTCTACGGGGAACTCCCGACCAAGGCGCAGAAGGAGGATTTCGACTATCGCGTGACGCGCCACACCATGGTGCACGAGCAGATGTCGCGCTTCTTCACCGGCTTCCGCCGCGACGCGCACCCGATGGCCGTCATGTGCGGCGTGGTCGGCGCGCTGTCGGCCTTCTACCACGACTCGACCGACATCTCGGACCCGTATCAGCGCATGGTCGCCTCGATGCGCCTGATCGCCAAGATGCCGACCATCGCGGCGATGGCCTACAAATACCATATCGGCCAGCCCTTCATTTATCCGAAGAACGATCTCGGCTTCGCCGCCAATTTCCTGCACATGTGCTTTGCCGTGCCGTGCGAGGAGTACAAGATCAATCCGGTGCTGGCGCGCGCCATGGAGCGCATCTTCATCCTGCACGCCGACCACGAGCAGAACGCCTCGACCTCGACGGTTCGCCTCGCCGGCTCTTCCGGCGCCAATCCGTTCGCTTGCATCGCCGCCGGCATCGCCTGCCTGTGGGGCCCGGCGCATGGCGGCGCCAACGAAGCGGCGCTGAACATGCTGGGCGAGATCGGCCATGTCGATCACATCCCGGAGTTCATTGCCCGCGCCAAGGACAAGAACGACCCGTTCCGACTGATGGGCTTCGGCCATCGCGTCTACAAGAACTACGATCCGCGCGCCAAGATCATGCAGAAGACCGCGCATGAGGTGTTGGGCGAGCTCGGCATCAAGGACGATCCGTTGCTCGACATCGCGATGGAACTGGAGAAGATCGCGCTAACTGACGCTTACTTCATCGAAAAGAAGCTCTACCCGAACGTCGACTTCTATTCTGGCATCACGCTGAAGGCGCTCGGCTTCCCCACAACCATGTTCACCGTTCTGTTCGCGGTCGCGCGCACCGTCGGCTGGATCGCGCAGTGGAAGGAAATGATCGAAGACCCGCACCAGAAGATCGGCCGCCCGCGCCAGCTCTACACCGGCGCCACCGAGCGCGACTACGTGCCGATTGCGAAAAGGTAATTGAGCGAATAGCGAGATAGCGAGTAGCGAATAGGGGAAAGAAGGCAAACCGACAGCCCCACTCGCTATTCGCTACTCCCTATTCGCTCTCTTGATACACCCCATCACCACTTCCGCGGCGATCTCGCCGGAGGGCCGTTCGGTCACCATGCGCCGGGCAATTTCGGCAAAGCCCGCCTTTTGCCAAGCGCGCATGCCGGTGTCGTCAAACAGGGCCTCAAGTTGCCGGGCAAGGTTCTCCGGCCGGACATACTGGTCGTAGAATTCCGGAACAAGCGTGCGGTCGGAAATCAGGTTGGGCAGCAGGGCCGACCAAGTCGTCACCATATGCTGCAGCAGCTGGCGCGCAATCGGGTCCAGCTTATAGCAGGAAACCATCGGAACGCCGGCAAGCGCCAACTCGAGCGACACCGTTCCAGACGCGATCAATGCCGCATCGGCCTTGCCGAAGGCCTGCCATTTGCGCTCTGGCTCGGTGATGATTTCCGGCTTGTCATCCCAACTGGCGACCGAAGCCTTCACCAGCTCGGTGACATGCGGCACCGTCGGCAACAGCAGGCGCAGGCGATGGCCGCGTTGGCGCAGCACAGACATCGCCTTGCCGAACGGTTCCATCAGCCGGCGAACCTCGCCGCGCCGCGAGCCGGGCAGCACCAGCACCGTCTTGACACGGTCGTCGGAGAGGTCGCGCGGTTGGCTCTGCGCCCTGGCGGCGCTAAGCACGCCCGGATCCCGCGTCAGTCGGTGCCCGACATAAGTGCCCGGTGGTCCGCCGAGACGGGCAAGCGCCTTCACCTCGAACGGCAGGATGCACAGGATATGGTCGACATAGGGCTTCATCGCCACCGCCCTGCCCGGCCGCCAGGCCCATACGCTCGGGCAGACATAGTGGTCGATCGGGATGGCCGGCGCCGTTGCGCGGTCCTTCTTCGCCACGCGCAACGAGAAGTCCGGGCTGTCGATTGTGACGAGGCAATCGGGCCGCTCGGCCGCGATTATCGCAGCAGTCTGGCTGATGCGGCGCATCAGCCGCGGCAGGTCGCGCAGCACCGCGCTGAAACCCATC
>NZ_RZSB01000473.1:0-4777 GCF_004023285.1 Mesorhizobium sp. M2A.F.Ca.ET.067.02.1.1 | reverse complement strand
CACGTAGTCCTGCCTGAGATCGTTGGCCGGCATCGCGGCGCCCAGCCGGGCCGTTCGCACGTCCTGCCTGAAATTGCGGCCGCCGAGCCGGGCAAGCAGCGGCTTCAGGAAGAGCTGCGAGCAGACGATGCTTGCCACCGGATTGCCTGGCAGGCCGATGCAGCGGACATTGCCAAGCCGGCCGAACATCAACGGTTTGCCGGGACGCATGGCGATCTTCCAGAAGTCGAGCCGCATGCCTTCGCCGGTCAGCACGTCATGGATCAGGTCGTGATCGCCGACCGAGGCGCCGCCGAGCGTGACGATGACATCCGGGCCCGCCTGGACCGCTCTCCTGACCAGCGCGGCGATCGCCTCCTTGCGGTCGGCCGCGATGCCAAGATCGAGTGCGCGTGCGCCAACCGACTGGGCGGCGGCGGCAACGCCATAGGCATTCGACGAAATGATCTGATCGGGGCCGAGCGTGCTGCCCGGCGGCAGCAATTCATCGCCGGTGGCGATGATCGCGACCAGCGGCTGGCGGACGACATTCAAGGCAGGGTGGTTGGCAGAAGCCGCCAGCGAAAGGGCCGCCGCGTCGAGCACGCGACCATTTCCGAGCAGCACGTCGCCCTCGCCGAAGTCGAGCCCGCGGCGCCGGACATTGCGTGCTTGCGCGGTCGGCTCCGTCACCTCGATCCTGCCATTGCCGAGGTCGCGGACGTTTTCCTGGATGACGATGGTGTCGGCGCCTTCAGGCAGCGGCGCGCCGGTGAAGATGCGCACGGCCTGGCCTTTGCCGACGGTTCCGGAGAAACCGCGCCCGGCAGGCGCCATGCCTATCACTTCCAATTGCGCTGGCGCTGAAGCGACGTCGGCGGAACGCGCGGCATAACCATCCATCGCGGAGGCGTTGAAGGGCGGCTGCGTGCGCAGCGCCACAACCGGTTCCGCCAGGACCCGCCCGGCCGCGTCCGCCAGCGGCACGCTCTCGCCCGGCAAAGGTGCTGCGCCGTCGAGCAAGCGCGCGAGCGCTTCGGCGACCGGTACCAGCGCCATCAGGCATCCGCCTTGTAGTCACCGGATTTGCCGCCGGTCTTCTCGACCAGCCGGACACCGGAAATCACCATGCCGCGATCCACCGCCTTGGCCATGTCGTAGATGGTGAGGCAGGCGACCGAGGCGGCGGTTAGCGCTTCCATCTCCACGCCGGTCTTGCCGGTGACGCGGGCGAGCGCTGTCACCTTGAGGCCGGGCAGCGAATGGTCCGGCTCGATCTCGACGGCCACTTTGGTCAGAAGCAGCGGATGGCAAAGCGGGATCAATTCATGCGTCTTCTTCGCGGCCATGATGCCGGCGATACGGGCGGTGCCCAGCACATCGCCCTTCTTGGCGTCGCCGGCCAGAATCGTCTCCAGCGTTTCGGGCCGCATCGAGACAAAACCCTCGGCGATTGCCGTGCGGGTCGTCTCGGCCTTTTCGCCGACATCGACCATGTTGGCTTCGCCCTTGGCGCCGAGATGGGTGAGGGCGGGCATTCTCAAACGGCCTCGGCCGCTGCCTTGCCTGTCAGCAGAAGCTTGGTCGCGGCAGCTACGTCCGCCTGCCGCATCAGGCTCTCGCCGACGAGGAAAGTACCGATCTTGCTCTTCTCCAACCGGCGGCAATCCTGATGCGTGAAGATGCCGCTCTCGCTGACCAGCAGCCGATCCGCCGCCACCATGGCGGCCAGGCGCTCCGAAACGTCGAGGCTGGTCTGGAAGGTTCTGAGATCACGGTTGTTGATGCCGATCAGCCGCGAAGACAAAGTGAGCGCGCGCTGCATTTCATTCTCATCATGCACCTCGATCAGTGCGTCCATGCCGAGCTCGAAGGCGGTCGCTTCAAGCTCGCTGGCCAGCGCGTCGTCGACGCTCGCCATGATGATGAGGATCGCATCGGCGCCCCAGGCGCGTGCTTCGTAGACCTGATAGGGATCGAACAGAAAATCCTTGCGCAGGGCCGGCAGGCGCACCGCTGCGCGCGCGGCCGTCAGGAATTCCGGAGCGCCCTGGAAAGACGGTGCGTCGGTCAGCACCGAAAGGCACGCGGCGCCACCTTGCTGATAGGCCTGCGCCAATGACGGGGGGTCGAAATCGGCGCGGATCAACCCCTTGGAAGGGCTGGCCTTCTTGATTTCGGCGATCAGCCCGAAGCTCCCCGCTCTTCGCTTCGCCTCGAGCGCCGCCAAAAAACCGCGCGTCGCACCGGCATCCTTTGCGCGCGCCTTGATCTCGGCCAGCGGTATCTTCGCCTTCGCTGCCGCGATCTCTTCGCGCTTATAGGCTTCGATCTTGCGCAGGATGTCCGACAAGGCCTTATCCGTTCGAAATCTCGACGAGCTTGTCCAGCACCGCAAGGGCGCGACCGCTGTCGATCGCTTGCGCTGCCGCCGCGATGCCGTCGGCAAGCGTCGTCGCCTTGCCGGCCACAACCAGACCGGCGCCGGCGTTCATCAGCACCGTGTCGCGATAGGCGCCCACGGCGCCACCCAACATATCGCGCAGTTGCCTGGCGTTGTAGGCCGCGTCGCCGCCGCGTAGCTCTTCCTTGGTGTGCCGCTTCAGCCCGACGGCTTCCGGCGTCAGGGTGAAGGTGCGGATCTCACCGCCGGCAAGCTCCGCAACCTGCGTCTCGCCCGTGGTCGTGATCTCGTCATAGCCATCGCCATGGACGACCCAGGCGTGCTCGGCGCCTAGCGCCTTCAGCGTCTCGGCCACCGGCATGATCCATTCCGGCAGGAAAACGCCGACCATCTGGCGGCTGACGCCGGCGGGGTTCGACAGCGGTCCGAGCAGATTGAAGATGGTGCGCGTGCCGAGCTCGACCCGGGTCGGCCCGACATGCTTCATCGCCGGATGATGCGCCGGCGCGAACATGAAGCCGACGCCGGCCTCATGGATGCAGCGGCCGATCATTTCCGGCGAGATATCTATTCTGACGCCCAGCGCCGTCAGCACATCGGCGGAGCCGGTCAGCGAGGACAGGCCGCGATTGCCGTGCTTGGCGACGGGCACGCCGGCGGCGGCGATGACGAAGGCCGAAGCGGTCGAGATGTTAACCGAGTGCGAATTGTCGCCGCCGGTGCCGACGATGTCGATGGCGCCCTGCGGCGCCTCGACACGCAGCATCTTGGCGCGCATCGTGGCGACCGCGCCGGATATCTCGCCCACGGTCTCGCCGCGCACGCGCAGCGCCATCAGGAAGCCGCCGATCTGGCCGGGCGTCGCGTCGCCCGACATGATGATGTCGAACGCCTCGCGGGCTTCCTCGAAGGAAAGCGCGGTGCCGGTGGCGACCTTGGCTATATGTGTCTTCAGCGCGCTCATCGTGTCTGTGCTTGCGAAACGGCGTTCGGATCGATGCGAACGTCATATTGCGACTGCAGTTGCGCCACCAGCTGGTCGAGCAGGTCGTCGGACATGCCGGCGCCGAAGGATTTCTGCGCCTCGTCCGGCACCGTGCTGCCGTCGGCGCCAGCCGGCTCGAAGACCTCGGCGACCCTGAACAGGATCTGGCCGTCGCCGGTGGGCGAGGGGATCAGGCCGGTGCCGCCTTCGCCGACTCCGAACATGGCGGCGGCACCCTCCTTGCCGAAATCGGCATCGTCGGCTTCGCGCTTCAAACCGCGCTTGGTCTGTTTGTCGAGCTTGAGCTCGCCGGCGGTGACGTCGAGCGTGGTGCCGGCCTTGAGGCGCTTCTCGAGCTCCTGCGCCTTCGCGTCGAGCCGCTTGTCGGTCTCGGCTTCCGTCCAGTCGGCCACGACCTTCTTGCGGGCCTCATCCAGCGTGCGGTCGCGCGCCGGCGTGATCGACTGCACCTCGTAGAAGACGAAACCGTTGTCGGCGGTCGTCAGGCCTTCATTCTCGGTATTGGGCTCGGCCGCGAACACCGCCTTGATGAGATCGGCCGATTGCGGCAGGTCATTGACTACGCTGCCGTCCGGCCGCTGGCCGGTGCGGTCGATGGCGTCCATGGTGACGACCTTGAGCTTCAGCTTGTCGGCGGCCTGGGCAAGCGAGGCGCCCGAGGCGCGGGTATCCTCGTAACTATCATGCACGTCGAGCAGGATACGGCTTGCCTCGCCGAGCGCCAGGTCCTTGCGGATCTGAGCGGACACTTCCGAAAGCGGCTTCACGACCTGCGGCTTGATCTCCGTGACGCGCAGGAGCACGGGACCGAAGGCGCCCTGGACGACCTGGCTCACCTCGTTGGCATTGAGCGAGAAGGCCGCGTCGGCAACCGCCTTGTCGGCGATCTTATCCCTGGACAGCGTGCCGAGCAGCGTGTCGGCCTGCGTCTTGCCTTCGGCGGTGACGAGCTTGTCGAAGGTGGCGCCAGCCTTCAGCGAATCCAAAGCCGCCTTGGCCGCGTCCGGCGTCTTGAACACCAGCTGCTCGATGGTGCGCATCTCGGGCGTCGTGTAGCGCGCGATGTTCTTGTTGTAGTCTTCGCTGACCTGCTGGTCGGTCACCGCGGACGGATCCGCGATGTCCTGCGGTTCCAGCCGGACATAGGAGAAGTTGCGGTATTCCGGCGCGGCGTAGTTCTTCTTGTTGGCGTCGAAATAGGCGTTGAGGGCGCTGTCGGACGGCGCCTCGATCGGCTGCACCAGCGTTTTCGGCAGCACCAGATAGTCGATCGTGCGGTCCTCGCCGCGGTAGAGCGAGACCGCCTTGAGGAAGGTCTGCGGCACTTTCAGCCCGTCGGAGATCGCCTCGACGATTTGCTGGCGCACGGCCACCTGCGAGCGGTTCTT
>NZ_RZSB01000472.1:0-4794 GCF_004023285.1 Mesorhizobium sp. M2A.F.Ca.ET.067.02.1.1 | reverse complement strand
GCGGCCGCCTCCGACCATGCCGACCCGCAGGCGTTGACGCGACGTACCATCGGCGGTTGCATAGACCATGATTGCGATTATCCTCCCCAAGGTTCGATATGCCGGTCGGTGCGGATGTTGTGACCGGCGACGATTGTTTTCGAATGATATTTCTATTTTTTGTTTTGTAAAACGATTGTACCGCGTTAGCTTTTTTACCTCGGTCCAGGTGACGGACCGCATCCGGTGGGCAGGGATCGGATAATGCATCCGATGGTTGGGGTCACGATGAGGCATAACCTATGAGCGGCCGCGGCAGGGCGGCCGACGAGCCGTCCTCGCACAGCCTGGAGACGGCAGCGAGGAAGAGGAGCCGATCACTGGCAGCACTTGGCTACACCAAGCCGCAAACCTATGAAGAGCTGCGTGCAGTGCTTTCGTCAGGCACCGTGCATTTCCCGAAACGGCTTCGCCAGGTGGCGATCTTCCTCTGGCAGCATCCGAGCGAGGTTGCGTTGGGCACGATCGCGCAAGTGGCGGAGCAGGCCGGCGTGCAGCCCTCGACCCTGGTGCGCTTCGCCCAGATCTTCGGCTATTCCGGCTTTTCCGATTTCCAGCTCCTGTTCAAGGATCGCATGAAGGGCTCCTGGCCGGATGCGCAAGGCAGCCCGGACAGGGCCGAGGAGCCGAATGCCGACCTGCATTTCCTCAACGGCATGGTCGGCGCCTGCCAGGCCTCGCTCGGCCGCATCGGCGCTGATTTCGATATCGCCGCTTTCGAGACGATGATCGATCATCTGGCGGCGGCCGATCTGATCTATGTCATCGGCAGCAAGCGCGCCTTTCCCGTCACCACCTATCTGTCGCTGACGCTGTCGCAGCAGGGCGTGCGCAATGTGCTGGTCGACAATGTCGGCTCGACCGCGCTGGACCAGGTCGGCTGCATCACGCCGCGCGATGCGGTGCTCGCCGTCTCCTTCAGCCCCTACAATTCGATCACGCCCGACCTCGTCGCCGTCGCGCATGAGCGCAAGGCGCGCATCCTCGCCATCACCGACAGCACATTTTCGCCGCTGGCAAAACTCTCCGACACCTGGCTGGAAGTGGTCGAGCAGGATTTTGGCGGCTTCCGTTCGCTAGCCGCCTCGCTCGCGGTCGGCATGGCCCTGGTCCATGGCGTCGTCGCGCGCCGGACAGATTGACAAGAGCAATTCCAGGAAAAGTGTCAGCGGTTTTCCGTCCGGAATTGCGAAAGACAAGGAGATAGAGCGGTTCACCGGTTCCATGGAACGGTGAACCGCCCTAGCACGATTGACGAACGGGA
The DNA here is from genome assembly GCF_004023285.1 of Mesorhizobium sp. M2A.F.Ca.ET.067.02.1.1. Taxonomy (NCBI): domain Bacteria; kingdom Pseudomonadati; phylum Pseudomonadota; class Alphaproteobacteria; order Hyphomicrobiales; family Phyllobacteriaceae; genus Mesorhizobium; species Mesorhizobium sp. M2A.F.Ca.ET.067.02.1.1. Next base: position 3,491 of record NZ_RZSB01000472.1, on the reverse strand, counting down.
ATTATCGTTCCATATTTGTAAAAATGGAAACTTTGTTCCGGGAGGAGGAATGGAGGTTCGTCTCGACGGCAAGGTGGTGCTGGTCACCGGCGCGACGCAAGGCATCGGCCGCGCGACCGCCGAGACGCTTGCGCGCTCCGGCGCCGCCGGCCTGCTGATCACCGGCCGGGACCAGAAGCGCGGCGATGCTGTCGCCGCCGAGCTCACGGCCATGGGCGCTGCTGCCGCCTTCGCTGCGGCCGATCTTGGCGATCCCGAGGCCCCGGCGCGGTTGGCCGGGGCCTGCATTGAACGCTTCGGCCGCATCGACGGTCTCGTCAACGCCGCCGGCCTCACCGATCGCGCGTCCTTCACCGACGCCACGCTCGACGATTGGGCGTCGCTGTTTGCGGTCAACGCCCGCGCGCCCTTCTTCCTCATGCAGGCGGCGATCGCCGACATGAAGAAGCGCGGACAGGGCGGCGCTATCGTCAACATCCTGTCGATCAACGCGCATTGCGGCACGCCGGAGCTTGCCGTCTATTCCGCCACCAAGGGCGCTCTGGCGACGCTGACCAAGAACGCCGCCAACGCCCACCGCTTCGACAGCATCCGCGTCAACGGCATCAATGTCGGCTGGACCGACACTCCGGCCGAACGGATCATGCAGGCCGACACGCTCGGCCAGGGTTCGGGCTGGCTCGACGCCGCCAATGCGACGCAGCCCTTCGGCCGGCTGTTCTCCGTGACCGACATAGCCAATCTTGCCGTGTTCCTGCTCTCCGACGCCGCCGGTCCGATGACCGGCACGCTGGTCGACCAGGAGCAATGGGTGATCGGAGCCAACCGGTGAGCGCGTCATCGCCCGAAAGCCTCAGCCCTGCCCTGCTCGGCCGCTTGCCATCCGAAGTCCGCAAGCCGGCTTACGATCGCGCAGCACTCAAGCCTGGCATCGCCCATCTCGGCGTCGGCGCCTTCCACCGCTGCCACCAGGCCGAATACACCGACGACCTTCTGGCGAAGGATTTCGGCCGCTGGGGACTGATCGGCATCAACATCCGCCCGCCCCTTCTTGCCGACACGCTGGGGCGGCAGGACGGTCTCTACACGCGGCTGATCCGCCAGAACGACGAGGTCGAGGCGCGCGTCATCGGCAGCATCATGCGCGTCGTCGACAGCCAGGACAATGCCGCGCCGGCGCTGGACGTGCTCGCCTCGCGCGAGATCGAGATGGTCACCATGACGGTGACCGAGAAAGGCTATTGCCACATCCCGTCGAGCGGCGCGCTCGACCTTGAGCATCCCGATGTCGCGCACGATCTCGCCAATCCGGAAGCGCCACGCAGCGTGCCCGGCATCCTGGCACAGGCGCTGGAACTGCGCATAGCCACGCATGGCCGCCCGGTGACGCTGCTGTCCTGCGACAACATCCCCACCAACGGCACCATTCTTGGCAATGTCGTGCGTGCGTTCGCAGAGCGGCGCGGCGGCAAGCTGGCGGACTGGATCGAAGCCAATGTCGCCTTCCCTTCGGCCATGGTCGACCGCATCGCGCCGGCGACGACCGCGGCCGATATCGATACGGTCGAGCAGCGCTATGGCTACCATGACAGCGCCCTCGTGGTCGGCGAGCGTTTCCGCCAATGGGTGATCGAGAACCGCTTCGCCGGACGCGTGCCGCGCTGGGACCTTGTCGGCGCGGCCTTCGTCGACGATGTCACGCCGTTCGAGCATCTCAAGATGCGGGTGCTGAACGGCGCCCAGACGACGCTCAGCTATCTCGGGGTTTTGGGCGGTTTCGAACATACGTTCGAGGCGATAGCCAACCCGCTTCTGGCAGGCTTCGTCCGCCGCATGCTGACCGAGGAAACACTGCCGACGCTGATGCCGGTCTCCGGCATTGCGCCGGCGGCCTATGTCGAGCAGAGCCTGTCGCGCCTCACCAACTCGGCGATTCGCCACCGCAATCACCAGATCGCCACCGACGGCTCGCAGAAGATCGTGCAGCGCCTGCTCAACCCGATCCGCGACCGCCTGGTGAAGGGTGGGAGCATCGAGCTTCTTTCGGTTCCCGTGGCAGGCTGGATGGCCTATCTGATCAAGGCATCGGCGCGCTTCGGCCGCGCCTGGCAGGTGTCCGACCCCTTCGCCGGCAGGATCGCGGCGATCGCCGACCGCGTTGGTTCGGACAGCAAACTGCTCGCCGACGCGATCTTGGCAATCGACGCTATCTTCGACCCGTCCTTGGCCGCCAACGCGACTTTCCGCGCGCATGTCGTCGCCGGCCTCGACGGCCTGCTCTCGAACGATCCGATGGGCTTCGTCAGACAAGTCTGCTCTGGGCCAACAGAGGCGCCATTGAACCAGCCGGCTCGATCTGCATAGTTTGGTATTGGGAGGCATCATGAAACTTGGACTGCTCACGGCACCATTTCCGGATACTGCTCTCGGCGACGTCGCCGATTGGGCGCGTTCGGCCGGTTTCGAGGCGCTGGAAATCGCCTGCTGGCCGAAGACTTCCGGGGCCAGCCGCCGCTATGCCGGCACCAGCCATATCGATGTGGACATCTCGGCCGCTGAAGCCAAGGATATTGCCGCCGGGCTTGCCGGCAAGGGCCTGGCCATCTCGGGCCTCGGCTTCTATCCCAACCCGCTCCATCCCGACCGGGCGCATCGCGAGGCGGTGATCGGTCACCTGAAGAAGGTGATCGTGCTGGCGAGCCGCATGGGGGTCTCGCTGGTCAACACCTTCTGCGGCGGCGACGCCTCGAAGACTGTCGACGCCAATTGGGAGGACGCGCAAAAGGTCTGGCCGGCGATCATCGCCCACGCCCGCGAACACGGTGTGAAACTCGCTTTCGAGAATTGCCCGATGATCTTCAGCTATGACGAATGGCCGGGCGGGCACAACATCGCCTACTCGCCTTACGTCTGGCGCCGCATCCTCGAAGCCTGGGGCGGCGATGTCGGCATGAATTTCGACCCCTCGCATCTCGTCTGGCAGATGATCGACAAGGAGCGCTTCATCCGCGAGTTCGGCAAGAACATGCTGCACGTGCATGCCAAGGACCTGATGATTGATCATGATGGTTTGTACGAGCGCGGAATCCTCTCGGCTGGCATAGGCTGGCAGGTGCCGCGCATGCCGGGGCTTGGGGACATCGACTGGAGCAGGATTTTTTCGGGCCTCTACCGGGCCGGATATGACGGCCCGGTCATCATCGAGCATGAGGACCGGCGCTTCGAGGGGACGGATGAAAAGGTCAAGCGCGGCTTCCTGCTTGCCCGCGACGTGCTGCACCCCTTCGTCAAATGACGAAAAGCTTGGCGCCGACCATGTCGGCGCCCTGGAACTGAGCTGAACAATCGACCGAACTGAAAAGATCAATGTGGAGGAGTACTGACATGAAAAGACATCTGACCGTGGCCTCGCTACTTGCCGGCGCCGCCTTGCTCGCCTCGGTAGGCGCCTCGGCCGCCGCCGGCAAATACACGATCGGCATTTCCAACAC
>NZ_RZSB01000471.1:0-4796 GCF_004023285.1 Mesorhizobium sp. M2A.F.Ca.ET.067.02.1.1 | reverse complement strand
GTCTAAGAGCCGGATATGGACTCCTCGCCAGAGCAACCATCCCAGGACCACGCACCCATCGACCGCACGGCGCGCCTGCGCCCGCCACGGCAATGGCTGGTGCTTTTGGTGTTCTCGCTGCTCTTCGCCGGCGCGTTGGAACTCGCCGCCCTGCCGGCGGCGCTGCTGATCGGCCCTATGCTTGCCGCCATCCTCGCCGGCACCAACGGCGCCACGGTGCGCGTGCCCCGTCCGCTTTTCGCGTCGGCCCAGGCGATCGTCGGCTGCCTGGTGGCGAATTCGATCTCCGCCGACATCTTTTCGGCCTTTTACAAGGAATGGCCGCTTTTCCTCGGTGTGGTGATAGCAACCGTTACCGCCTCCAGCCTGCTCGGCTGGCTGATCAGCCGCTGGCGCATCCTGCCCGGCACCACGGCGGTCTGGGGCTCCTCGCCCGGCGCCGCCACGGCCATGGTGCTGATGGCTGGCGCCTTTGGCGCCGACCAGCGTCTCGTCGCCTTCATGCAATATCTGCGCGTCATCTTCGTCTCGATGACGGCCGCGCTCGTTGCCAGGATGTGGGTCGACACATCCGGCGTCGAGGTGCCGCCCATCGTCTGGTTTCCGCCGATCGATGCCTTGGCCTTCGCCGCCACCATCGGCATCGCGGTCATAGGCGGCCTGGCCGGAAAGCTGGTCAGGCTGCCCTCGCCGTTCTTTCTCGGCACCTTCATTTTCGGCGCGGTGATCCATCTCGGCCTCGGCGTGCCGATGCAGTTGCCGCCTTGGCTGCTGGCGATCAGCTACGCCATAGTCGGCTGGTCGATCGGGTTGAACTTCACGCGTCCGATCCTGCGCCACGCGGCGCGCGCCCTGCCGCAGATCATCGGCTCGATCGTCGCGCTGATCGCCTTTTGCGGCGGCATGGCCTTCGTCATCAGCCGCCTGCTTGGCATCGATCCGCTGACCGCCTATCTGGCGACCAGCCCGGGCGGCATGGACAGCGTCGCCATCATCGCCGCCGCGGCGCGCAACGTCGATATCTCCTTCGTCATGGCCTTGCAGTCAGCGCGCTTCCTGGTCGTGCTGCTCATTGGGCCAAGCGTAGCCAGGCTGGTGGCGCGAAACGTGAGGGCCTGATCCGCGCTATTGCAAGGTGGGAGCGAGGAAAATGCCCATGAACCGTCGTGTGAATGCCGTCGATCTTTCCGGCCGCGTCGCCGTGGTGACCGGCGGCGCGCAAGGCATCGGCCTTGCAGTCGCGCGACGCTTGTTGTCGTCGGGCGCCGGCGTGGCCATCTGGGACATCGACCAGGCCGCAATGGCCAAGGCCGTAGCCGAACTCGCATCGCTCGGCCGGCTCGAGGCCATCCTTTGCGACCAGTCGCAGATCGAATCCGTCGATCGCGCCGCCGCCGAGACCGAGCAGATGCTTGGCCCCGTCGATCTTCTCGTCAACAATGCCGGCATTGCCGGGCCGGCGGCCACCGTGGTCGACTACGATCCCGCCGTCTGGCGCCAGATCGTTGATATCGACCTCAACGGCGTCTTCTATTGCTGCAAGCGCCTGGTGCCCGGCATGGTCGCGCGCAATTACGGCCGCATCGTCAACATCTCCTCGGTGGCCGGCAAGGAGGGCAATCCCAACGCCGCCGCCTATTCGGCCGCCAAGGCCGGCGTGCTGGCGCTGACCAAATCGCTCGGCAAGGAGCTCGCCGGATACGACATAGCCGTCAACGCGCTGACGCCCTCGCCCACCCGCACCCGCATTCTGGAGCAGCTCACCGAGGCCCAGGTCGCCTACATGCTCGGCAAGGTGCCGCGCGGCCGTTTCGTCGAGGTCGAGGAGGCGGCCGCCATGATCGCCTTCATGCTGTCGGACGAGAACTCCTTCACCACCGGCGCCACCTTCGACCTCTCGGGCGGTCGCACCACCTACTGACCACCCCGCGGGGGACCTATCGCCCGGCAGCAAGCCGCTCGGGCAGGAAATCGACGAAGACGCGGACCTTCGGCGAAAGGTGGCGATTGGATGGCCACAGCATGCGGAACTGGCCGCGGCCGTCGACATGTTCGTCGAGCACGGTCCGCAGCCTTCCGTCGTGCAGCGCCTCCCGCACCAGGAAATCGGGCATGCAGGCGATGCCGAGACCGGCAAGCGTCGCGCCCTTCAATGCCTCCATGTTGTTGCAGGTCAGCATCGAGCGTATCTGCGGCGCGGCGCTTCCGGTGATGAACGGCCATTGCAGCAGCCTGCCGCTGTTGAGGAAACGGAAATGGATGCCGAAATGCGTTGCCAGATCCGCCGGCGTGCCAGGCGTACCATGCCGATCGAGATAGGACGAGGCCGCGCACAGGATCATGCGAAAGGGCGCGACCGGCCTCGACACCAACCGTGAATCGGGCAGCTCGCCGCTGCGGATCGCGACGTCGATGCCCTCTTCGATGACGTCGACGATGCGATCGTTGAAATCGATATCGAGCTCGATTTCCGGGTATCGCGCCATGAATTCCGACAGCACCGGCAACAGCATGTGATAGGTGACGATCGGGGTGGAGATACGCAGCCGCCCGTGCGGCGTCTCGCGTGTCCGTGACAGCATCGCCTCGGCGTCGTCGATGTCGTCGAGGATGCGGCGCACCCGCTCATTGAACAGCTTGCCCTCCTCGGTCAGGCCGATGCGCCGGGTGCTGCGCTGCAGGAGCCGCACGCCGAGCTCCTGCTCGAGCCGGGCGACGCTCTTGCCGACGGCGGAAGCGGAGATGCCGAGCGCTCGCCCCGCGCTTACGAAACTGCCGAATTCGGCGGTGCGGGCAAAGGCAAGAAGGCCGTTGAGACGATCCATCGCTTGAATCCATTCGAGCGTTTCATTCCGGTATGAATGGAGATTTAATACTATTTTGCCGGAAATGTCCCTGCCCTATCTTTGGCTGCGATCGGCGACGCGAGTCAGCGCGAGCCGGCAATTCCTCCTCGGATAGGAAAATCCATGACTTTGATGACCAGAACCGGCCCCGCCGGCAGATGGCTTGTGCTGCTGTCGGTCTGCCTTGCCGCCATGACGATGCCGTTGAGCTTTACCGGCCCCGCCGTGGCGCTTTCTCGCATTGCCGCCGATCTCGGCGGCAGTCCGCTCGCGCTCAATTGGGTGACCAATGCCTTCATGCTGACCTTCGGCGCCGGCCTGATGGCGGCCGGGGCATTGGCCGACAACCATGGCCGCAAGCGGATTTTTCTCGCCGGCCTCGCTGTCTACCTCCTTGCCGCGCTGGGCTGCATGCTGGCGCCGGATATCGTCTGGTTCGATATGTTCCGCGCCTTGCAAGGCATAGGCGGTGCCGCCGCCTTCGCCGGCGGTGCCTCAGCACTTGCCCAGGAATTCGACGGGCAATCGCGGCTGCGCGCCTTCAGTTTTCTCGGCACCAGCTTCGGCATCGGGCTAGCCTTCGGCCCTGTCGCCTCCGGCCTGCTCATCGATACATTCGGCTGGCGCGCGATCTTCCTTCTGGTGGCGGCGCTTGGCGTTGCCGCGGCCGCGCTGGGCCTGCGCACCGTCACCGAATCACGCGATCCTGACGCAACCGGGCTCGACTGGGCCGGCGCCGGCACCTTCACCATCGCGCTTGCCGCGCTGACTTATGGCGTGCTGCAGGCGCCTCAAAGCGGCTGGGCCGATCCCTTCGTTCTCGCGCTCCTAGGCATCGCTGCCGTGGGCTTTGCCGCCTTCGTCATTGTCGAGCGGCGCGTGCGCCGGCCGATGCTGGACCTGACGCTGTTCCGCTTCCCGCGTTTCGTCGGCGTCCAGTTCCTGGCCGCGGCACCCGCCTATGCCTTCGTCGTCCTGCTCGTGCTCCTGCCGAGCCGATTCATCGGCATCGAGGGGATGAGCGAGATCAAGGCGGGGCAGTTGATGATCTGCCTCTCCGGCCCGCTGCTGATCCTGCCGTTGCTCGCCGGCCAGGCGGCGCGCTGGATCGCGCCCGCCACAATCTGCGGCGTTGGCCTCCTCGTCGCAGCGGCCGGCCTTGTCTGGCTCAGCCGCGTGCCTGCGGCGGACGGCGCACTTGTGGCCCCGCTGGTCCTGATCGGCATCGGCATCGCCCTGCCCTGGGGGCTGATGGACGGACTGGCGGTCAGCGTCGTGCCGAAGGAGCGCGCCGGCATGGCGGTCGGCATCTTCAACACCACCCGCGTCGCCAGCGAGGGCGTGGCCCTGGCGATCGTGATGGCGGTCTTGTCGGGTTTCACGGCCACGCAGCTCGGCGCTCAAGGACTGGCCTCGCCTGCCGAAGCGGTCGCAGCAGCGCAGTTGCTGGCAACCGGCAATATCAGCGAACCGGTGCAACATCTGCACTTGGCCGACGCCAGCGCCCTGATCCAAGCTTACGAGACGGCCTTCGACCGGCTGCTCATCGTGCTGGCGACGATCACCATGCTTACCGCCATCGTCGTCTTCCTCGGCCTGCGTCGCGGATCGGCGCCGGAGCAAGACATCGCTCCTCTCCCGGCCTGCCAGGAAGGCTGACGCGGCGTGACGCCATCAAGTTCGAGGAGGCATCAAAAAAATACTTGACTCCCATACTCATATTTGAGAGCGCGGAGGCGTGATCAAATATGAGTATTGGAGACAGGTTAATGCCGAAGCGGTCGAGGACGTGGCGCCGGGGATTATCATTGCTGGCGGGCAGCGCCATCCTCGGCCATGTCTGGCCGGCACTTGCCCAGGACGGCGGCGACGCCACCGTTCTCGACAGGATCGAGGTGACCGCCGAGAGCAACGAGATCCTGAAGCAGGACGGCTATGTCGCCAAGAAGG
>NZ_RZSB01000470.1:0-4799 GCF_004023285.1 Mesorhizobium sp. M2A.F.Ca.ET.067.02.1.1 | reverse complement strand
GTACAGATGGTGGCGAACTTCGCCGGCGGTGGTGCGGCCATCAACCAGCTGGCCCGCATCGCCGGCGCCAAGCTGGACGTCATCCCGCTCGATCTCGACCATTCGACCGGCGATTTCACGCAGGTCCCTGCGATGGACGAGCAGGCCTTCCTCGCCGCCGTCTCCGCCGGCTACGACGCAGTAACGAGTGACCTCGATCTCGTCTGCTTCGGCGAGATGGGCATCGGCAATACCACCCCGGCGGCCGCGATCTCGACCGCCCTTTTCGGCGGCAGCGCGGAGAAATGGACCGGGCGCGGCACCGGCGTCGACGATGCCGGCATGAAGCGCAAAGTGGTGGCGATCGAAGCGGGCCTGAAGCGTCACGCCGATTCGCTCTCCGACCCTTTGAAGATCGCTGCCGCCCTTGGCGGGCGCGAGCTGGCGGCCATCTTCGGCGCCACGCTCGCCGCGCGCAAGAACAACGTGCCGGTGCTGCTCGACGGTTTTGTGTGCACCGCCGCCGCCGCTCCGCTCGCAAGGCTGCATCCAACTGGCCTCGCCCATACCATCGCCGCCCATGTCTCGGCGGAAGCCGGCCACCGCCGCCTGCTCGAAGCGCTCGGCCTGCCGCCGCTGCTCGATCTCGGCATGCGGCTCGGCGAAGGCTCAGGCGCCTGCCTCGCCGTCAACATCGTGCGCTCGGCGCTGGAATGCCATGCCAGGATGGCGAGTTTTGCCGAGGCGGGTGTTTCGGAGAAGTAGGTTGCAATCAAATGGCGGGGTGCCCTTCCGGGGGAGCCCGTCAGCGAGGCAAAAAAGCAGTCGCCAACAGCCCCGAACAGCCGATCGACTTGGCCAGCGGGACTTCCATCTCATCAAAGGGAATTTTGGTGGGTGTGCACAGGATCGAACTGTGGACCCGCTGATTAAGAGTCAGCTGCTCTACCAACTGAGCTACACACCCACACCGCCGGGAAAACCAGCGTCGGCGGCGCATATAGCCGCCGCTTTCGGGGATGTCTAGCCCTGCCGGATCATTTCCCGACAAATCGCCGAATTGCCGCACCCGTCACACAAAAAGCTTGCCTTCCGCGACCTTGACGGCATGGCCGCCGATGCGCGCGGAGGCCAGTTTTCCGCCATCGACATTGAGTTCCAGCCGGATGCGCGAGGGCCGGCCCATCTCCAGTCCCTGCTCGATCCAGAGCTGCGAGATGCCGTCGGTCGGGGTGTCGAAATGCATGATGGCGCCGGCAAAGGCCGCGGCCGCCGAACCGGTCGCCGGATCTTCGTAGGACGGGGTGCCCGGAACGATCATGCGGACGTGGAAGGCGCTGTCATGATGCACTGTCTCTCGGCAATAGACGTATGGACTGGCGAAAGCCCATTCGCTCTTGCGGGGCGCCAATTCCGACCACGCCTGGTTGTCGAGCCTGATCTTGGCCGCCTCCTCCAATCCGGCAACGGGAACGGTCACGTAAGGCACGCCGGCCGACCAGAAGGCGACGCGGTGATTCTCGAAGCCGATCTCGTGCGGGGCAAGGCCGAGCGCGGCGCCGATCGCTTCCGGATCGGCCTTGAGCGCCAAGGCTTCCGGCAGTTTCGCCAGGTCGAACTCGGCGAAAGTCGAGCCGTCATGCTTGCTCACCGCGCAACGCACCGGCCCGATATTCTCCTCCAAGACGAATATCCCGGCCTCCTCCTCGGCGAGTTCGGCCAGCGCGATCGCCGATCCGACCGTCGGATGGCCCGCGAAAGGCATCTCATAGTCGGGCGTGAAGATGCGGATGCGCTTGCGATGCTTTGGATTGTCTGGCGGCAGCACAAACACCGTCTCGGAAAGATTGAACTCGCGCGCGATCGCCTGCATGCCGGCAGTGTCGAACCCATCGCTGTCGAGCACCACCGCAAGCGGATTTCCGGCCAGCCTTTCGGTGGTAAACACATCGTAAAGCAAGTAATTGCGCGCCATGGAGAAAACCTTTCGCCTCGCCCCGAATTTCTGCCCCAATCCCAACATGAGGGAAATTTAACTTGAAATTCGAACCTCAAAGCCTGATCTGTGCACGGACAGTGACATCGATTTCCAGCATAGGGGTCCGGGGTGGACCAGGTTGTCAATCCGCCAAAGGCGGAATCCGGTACTTCCATAGAGGCCGCGCTCGGCCTCGACCGCAAGGGCGCAAGCCGCAAGCGTCGCCGTCCCTGGCTTTACGCCCTGCTGGCGATAGCGGTCGCTGCGGTCGGCATTGCCCTTTATCAATGGTACGCCGCGGCGCCCCCCAGGATTGAATACACCACCGTGCCGGCGGCGACCGCGGACCTCACCGTCGAAGTATCCGCCACCGGCACGCTGCAGCCGCTCACCCAAGTCGACATCTCCAGCGAGCTTTCCGGCATCGTTCGCTCGGTCTCCGCGGTTGAAAACCAGCAGGTCAAGAAGGGCGGCGTGCTGGCGACACTCGATACCGCCAAGCTGGAGGTCCAGATCGAGCGCGCCACCGCCTCCGCCAAGGCGGCAGCAGCAAGCGTCGAGGACGCCAAGGTGACCCTGCAGGAAAACGAGAACGCGGTGGTCCGCGCGAGCGCGCTCACCAAGCGCGGCATGGCGACGGACCAGTCGCTCGAAGCGGCAACCGCGACGCGCGACCGGTCGAAGGCGGCGCTCGACAGCGCCGAAGCCAATCTCGCCATCGCCCAGGCCGACCTCAAGGCGCAGCAGACAGACCTGGCGAAAAGCACCATCTATGCGCCGATCGACGGCATCGTGCTCACGCGCTCGGTCGATCCCGGCCAAACGGTCGCGTCCTCGCTGCAGGCGCCGGTGCTGTTCGTCATCGCCGCCGACCTGAGGAACATGGAATTGCGGGCGGCGGTCGACGAGGCCGACATCGGCCAGGTCAAACCCGGCCAGCATGCCCGCTTCACTGTCGACGCTTTCCCGGACCGCCCGTTCGACGCCGAGATCCGCGACATCTCCTACGCCTCGGTCACCACTGATGGCGTCGTCACCTACAACGCGCGGCTCGAGGTCAATAATGGCGAGCTTCTGCTCAGGCCCGGCATGACGGCGACGGTTTCGGTCGTCACAAGGCGGGCCAAGGGCGTGCTTACCGTTCCCTCGACGGCCTTCCGCTATCGCCCGATGCAGCAGCAGGCGCGCAGCTGGAGCCTGAGCGATCTCTTCACCGGCCGCATGGGCCGTCCCAATCGGCAGCGCGAGCCGACCAAGGCGCCGACCGACGGCTCGCGTACGCTCTATGTGCTGGAGAACGGCCGGCCGCATCCGGTCAACGTCAGGATCGGCTCGACCGATGGTGAGCTGACCGAGATCACCTCCGGCCTCGATGAGGGCGCGCAAGTCATCACCGGCGCGCAGCAGCGGAGCTGACGACATGTCGGCTCCCCTGCTCATCACCTTCGACAAGGTCTGGAAGAGCTATGGCGAAGGCGAGGCCCGCGTGCATGCGCTGGCCGGCGTCGATCTCGCCATCCGGCGCGGCGAATTCGTCGCCATCATGGGACCCTCCGGCTCGGGCAAGTCGACGGCGATGAACATCATCGGCTGCCTCGACACGCCGACGGCTGGAACCTACTCCTTCATGGGCATCGACGCAGGCCGGCTCGACCGCAACCGCCGCGCGCTTTTGCGCAACCTTTATGTCGGCTTCGTCTTCCAGGGCTACAATCTGTTGCCGCGCACCACCGCGGCGGAAAATGTCGAGCTGCCGCTGATCTATCGCGGCGTTGGAGCGCGCGAGCGCCGGGACCTCGCCATGCAGGCGCTGGCCGAGGTCGGGCTTGTCGGGCGCGAGCACCACACCCCGGCCGAGCTTTCGGGCGGCCAGCAGCAGCGCGTGGCGATCGCCCGCGCCATCGTCACCAGGCCGACGCTGTTGGTTGCCGACGAACCGACCGGCAATCTCGATACCGCGCGCACGCATGAGATCATGGAGCTGCTGACAAGGCTCAATGCCGAGCTCGGGCTCTCCATCGTCATGGTCACGCACGAGGCCGACGTCGCGGATTATGCCGGCCGCACCATTCGTTTCCTCGACGGCCATGTCGCCTCCGACACGTTGAAAGCGGAGGCAGCGGCATGATCTGGGAGACCGTCCGCCTTTCGCTGCGCTCGATCCGCCGCAACGTGCTGCGCTCTTTCCTGACGCTGCTTGGCATCGTCATCGGCGTCGCCGCCGTCATCGCCATGCTCACCATCGGCTCCGGCACCACGGAGAAGGTCAAGGCCGATATCTCCAAGCTCGGCAGCAATCTTCTCGTCGTCCGTGCCGGCCGGCCGGCGGGGCCAGGCGGACCCGGCGGCCTCGATCAGGCCGTGCGGCCGCTCGCCGAAAAGGACGTCGCCGCGCTCGTCGCGCATCTGAGCGGCGCGCGCGCCATCTCGCCCGCCTCGCAAAAACAGGTCCGCGTCATCTTCGGCACTGAAAGCCTGACCTCGGGAGTCACCGGCACGGACAGCGCCTATCTCGACGCCCGCGACTGGAAGCTGGTGTCGGGACGGCCGTTCAGCGATTCCGAAACGCGCGCCGGCACCGGTGTGTGCCTGATCGGCGAGACGGTGCGCCAGCAATTCTTCGGCGCCGGCGATCCGGAGGGCGAGATCATCCGCGTCAACCGCACCTCCTGCAAGATCATCGGCCTACTCGAGCCCAAGGGCTATACCGGCTTCGGCCAGGACCAGGACAATGTCGTGCTGATGCCGCTGCACGCCTATCAGCGGCGCATCGCCGGCAACCGCGACGTCGACAACATCTACATCGCTGCCGACGACCGCACGCCGACCAGCGAGTTGCAGC
>NZ_RZSB01000046.1:0-17598 GCF_004023285.1 Mesorhizobium sp. M2A.F.Ca.ET.067.02.1.1 | reverse complement strand
GGACGGCAAACATGACACTGGCGACGGCGGCGCAAACCGCGACATGGACCTATGTGGACGGCGACTGGTACGAGGGCAACGTTGCCATTCTCGGACCGCGCAGCCACGCCATGTGGCTCGGCACCAGCGTCTTCGACGGCGGCCGCTGGTTCGAAGGCGTGGCGCCCGACCTCGAGCTTCACGCCGCCCGCGTCAACGCTTCCGCCACGGCGCTCGGCCTGAAGCCGTCGATGACGACAGAAGAGATCGTCGGCCTGACCTGGGACGGCCTGAAGAAATTCGACGGCAAGACGGCGGTCTACATCAGGCCGATGTATTGGGCCGAGCATGGCGGCTATATGGGGGTGCCGGCCGATCCGGAGTCGACCCGCTTCTGCCTCTGCCTCTACGAGGCGCCAATGATTCCGCCCTCCGGTTTCTCGGTCACGGTGTCGCCGTTCCGCCGCCCAACCATCGAGACCATGCCCACCAACGCCAAGGCCGGCTGCCTCTATCCCAACAACGGCCGCGCCATCCTGGAAGCCAAGAACCGCGGCTTCGACAACGCGCTCGTGCTCGACATGCTGGGCAATGTCGCCGAGACCGGCACCTCCAACATCTTCCTGGTCAAGGACGGCCATGTGATGACGCCGGCGCCGAACGGCACGTTCCTGTCGGGCATCACCCGCTCGCGCACCATCAACCTGCTCGGCGATTACGGCTTCAGGACCATCGAGAAGACGCTGTCGGTTCGCGATTTTCTGGACGCCGACGAGATCTTCTCGACCGGCAACCACTCCAAGGTCGTGCCGGTCACCCGCATCGAGAGCCGCGACCTGCAGCCCGGGCCCGTGGCCAAGAAGGCGCGCGAGCTCTATTGGGAATGGGCGCATTCGACGTCTGCCGCCTGAGCCGCCGGAGTTTCAGTGTTTCACGGAACGGCGACCCACCCTTTCTCCTGTTTGGCGTAATTCCGGACGGAAAACCCTTTCACACTTTTCGGCGAATTGCTCTAAAGTCGCTCGGCGCTTCATTCCGGAGTTGCCCCAACCCATTCCAGACCTATCTAAGTTCGGCAGTTTCACCGGATTTTTTCCTCGAGGGAGTACCATCCATGGCTTTTGAGTTGCCCGCCTTGCCTTACGACTACGAGGCGCTTCAGCCCCATATGTCGAAGGAGACGCTGGAGTATCACCACGACAAGCACCACAAGGCCTATGTCGACAACGGCAACAAGCTGGCCGCTGAAGCCGGCCTTGGCGACCTGTCGGTCGAAGAGGTGGTCAAGCAGTCCTTCGGCAAGAATGCCGGGCTCTTCAACAACGCCGCCCAGCACTACAACCACATCCATTTCTGGAAGTGGATGAAGAAGGGCGGCGGCGGCAATAAGCTGCCAGGCGCGCTGCAGAAGGCTTTCGACAGCGATCTCGGCGGCTATGACAAGTTCAAGGCGGATTTCATCGCCGCCGGCACCACCCAGTTCGGCTCCGGCTGGGCCTGGGTCTCGGTCAAGAACGGCAAGCTCGAGATTTTCAAGACGCCGAACGGCGAGAACCCGCTGGTGCATGGCGGCTCACCGATCCTCGGCGTCGACGTCTGGGAGCACTCCTACTACATCGACTACCGCAATGCGCGGCCGAAATATCTCGAAGCCTTCGTCGACAGCCTGATCAACTGGGACCACGTCCTGGAGCTGTACGAAAAGGCCCGCGCATGACCCCGAAAATCGTGATCGATTTTCGGAAAGGATCATGCGCAGAATCAAAGCGTTACAGCGTCCTTTGCGCGCCGAAAGGCGCGCGGCGCTGTAAAGGCTGATCGATCTTACTGAAAAGCCCCGGCATGCCGGGGCTTTTCTTTATCTGCCAACACAGCAGATTGATCGCGAGCGGCAAAATCGTGACGCACCGGGGAATATTTCCATGGTCGGGTCCGTTAACGTCCGGAGCAATTCCAGACGAGATGTGGAACAGTTTTCCGTCCGGAATTGTGCCAACCAGGAGATAGAGCATTTCGCCGTGAAACGGTGAAATGCCGGTAGTCGCGAACTTTTTTCACCACGGAGCCGATTGAATGAGAAAGCTTGTCCTCGCCATCTCTATGCTCGCCTTCGCCGGTTCGGCCGCCTTTGCCGATCCGATCCAGGAGCGCCAGGCGCTGATGAAGGAGCGCGGCAAGCTCGCCGGCCAGTTGTCCAAGGTGGTCAAGGGGGAGGAAGATTTCGACGCGGCCGCCGTGCTGACGACCCTGAAGGCCCTGCAGGCCAATGCCGAGAAGTTCGATGCCGAAAAACTGTTTCCGGCCGGCTCCGACAAGGGCGACACCACGGCAGCACCCAAGATCTGGGAAGACATGGCCGGCTTCAAGGCCGCCGAGGACAAGTTCCTCGCCAACACCAAGGAAGCGGTCGCCTCGCCGCCGGGCGATGTCGACGGTCTGAAGGCGCAGCTCAACACGCTGGGCGGCGATTGCGGCGCCTGCCATCAGAGCTACAGGATCAAGAAGGGCTGATCGCCTGATATGGCCTGGCTGAAGAAGCTCGTCGGCGCCGTCATCGTACTGGGCGGCGCGGCGGCCGCCGCCGGCTGGGCCCTGTCCGCGCCGGTCAGGCTTGACGCCGGGGCCATCGCGCAGCTCGGCCCCGGCGACGCCGCCAAAGGCAAACGCATCTTCTATGCCGGCGGCTGCACGTCCTGCCATTCCAAGCCTGGCGCCCAGGGCGACGCCCGGCTGCAGCTGGCCGGCGGACTGGAGCTCAAGACGCCGTTCGGCACCTTCGTGCCGCCCAATATCTCGCAGGACCGGAAGGACGGCATCGGCGCCTGGAGCGAGGAGGACTTCGCCAACGCCATGCTCAAGGGCGTCTCGCCTTCGGGCGAGCATTTCTATCCGGCCTTTCCCTACGTCTCCTACGCGCGCATGAAGCCGGCCGACATCGCCGACCTCTACGCCTTCATGAAGACGCTGCCGGCGGTCGCCGGCAAGGCGCCGGACCACAAGCTTTCCTTCCCCTTCACCATCCGCCGCGGCATCGGCCTGTGGAAGCTTCTCTATCTCAGTCCAGAGCCGGTGATCGCGCTGCCCAACGGCACGCCGGACAAGGTGCTGGCCGGCCGCTACCTCGTCGAGGGTCCCGGTCATTGCGGCGAATGCCATACGCCGCGCGATTTCGCCGGCGGCGTCAAGAAGGGCGAATGGCTGGCCGGCGCCGTGGCTGCCGAGGGCACTGGCGTCGTGCCCAACATCACTCCCGACGGGAAGAGCATCAAGGACTGGTCGGAAGCCGATATCGCCAACTATCTCGAGACCGGCTTCACGCCCGATTTCGATTCCGTCGGCGGCGCCATGGTCGAGGTGCAAAAGAACATGGCGCAATTGACCGCGGACGACCGCGCAGCGATCGCCGCCTATCTCAAGGCTATCCCACCGCACCCCAACGGCTATCCAGCGCGCAAGCCGGCGAGTTGACCTTTATCTTACGGGTGGCGGTCGCCGAGAAAATCGAAGCCGTCTTCGAAAAAGTGATTGTAGTCGCAGGTCAGTTCCTCGCCGGGCGCGATGTCGCGCAGCGCGTAGGTTTCCTCGGGCGAGGAGACGTCGCAGTTCGGCTCGTCGGCGTGGTTCATGTAACGCGCGTCATCCGCCTCGAAGACGATGTAGTTGGGGTCGCGCCGGTCCGGATAGGAATAGCGGTCGAGATAGGACTTTACCGGCCCGCTCTCGCCCTCATAGGTGTCGACGGGAATGCGCCGGTCGAACCTTGGGTCGAGCTTCCAGATCAGCGTGCCCTTTGCAATGCGGTGTTTGGCGAAGACGCCGATGCCCTGGATGGGCGATTTGTCGAGATAGACGTCGACGAGCAGCATGACGAACCTTGTGAATGAGCAGTCGGCGCGGTCCAAGGGCCACGTCCAAAAAAGCAGAGCATTGCGTAACGCGCGCCCTTGTCAATTGCGAGTGGAAAATCAGGTCTTCCCGGTCACTTTCAGGGCATAGGCGTAAATGTAGGCGATCTCTTCCAGCCGGGAGAAACGCCCCGAGGCGCCGGCGTGTCCGGAATCCATGTTGATCTTGAACAGGACCGGGTTGCCACCTGCTTTGCGTTCGCGCAGCCGCGCCACCCATTTTGCCGGCTCCCAATAGGTGACACGCGGATCGGTGAGGCCTGCCAGCGCCAGGATCGGCGGGTAGGCGAGCGCCGCGACATTGTCATAGGGCGAATAGGCGGCGATCGTCTTGTAGTCGTCGGCGGACGCGATCGGGTTGCCCCATTCCGGCCATTCCGGCGGCGTCAGCGGCAGGCTGGCGTCGAGCATGGTGGTGAGCACGTCGACAAACGGCACCTCGGCGACGATGCCGCCGAAGCTTTCCGGCGCCATGTTGGCGATCGCGCCCATCAGCATGCCGCCCGCGGAGCCGCCTTGCGCGACGATGCGGTCGTGCCGTGTGTAACGCTCGGCGACGAGATGGCGGGCGCAGGCGATGAAATCGGTGAAGGTGTTCATCTTCTTCGCCCGCTTGCCGTCCTCGTACCAGCCATAGCCCTTGTCCTTGCCGCCGCGCACATGCGCGATGGCGTAGACGAAGCCGCGGTCGACCAGCGACAGGCAGTTGGTGTTGAAGGCCGAAGGCACCGTGATGCCATAGGAGCCGTAGCCGTAGAGCAGGCACGGCGCCGAGCCGTCCAGCGGCGTGTCGCGATGGTAGAGCAGCGAAATCGGCACCAACTCGCCGTCGGCGGCCGGCGCCATCAGCCGGCGCGTGACATAGTGCTCCGGATCGTGGCCGGAGGGCACTTCCTGCGTCTTCAGGAGCACACGCTCGCGGCTGCGCATATTGTAGTCGAACACCTGCACCGGCGTTGTCATCGACGAATAGGTGAAGCGCATCGTCTCGGTGTCGTACTCGTAGGAGCCGGAAAGGCCGAGCGAGAAAGCCTCCTCGTCGAAGGAGATGAAATGCTCCTCGCCGCTGGCGCGCTCGCGCACGACGATGCGCGGCAGGCCGTCCTTGCGCTCGAGTCTCACCATGTGATGCTTGAAACCGAGCACCGAGAGGATCAGCCGGCCGGGCTCGTGCGGCACCAGTTCCTGCCAGTTGGCGCGGACCGGATTGTCGACCGGCGCGGTCATGATCTTGAAATCCTTGGCGCCGTCGGCGTTGGTCAGGATGAAGAAGACGTCGCCGCCTTCTTCCAGGTCGTATTGCAGCCCGGACTCGCGCACCGCCACCAGCCGGGGCGCCGCTGAAGGATTATCGGCCGGCAGAAGCCGGTACTCGGACGTCTCATGGTCGTTGATGCCGACCAGGATCCAGTCATTGGCGCGCGTGCCGCTGACATCCATGAAGAAGCCCGGATCGGTCTCCTCATAGATGAGGCGGTCGTTCTCCAGCTTGTCGCCGAGCTTGTGGAAGAATACTTTCGACGGGCGATGGTTGTCGTCGAGGCGGGTGTAGAAGAAGCCGTCATCGCCGGCATTCCAGACCCCGCCGCCGCCCGTATCCGGGATCTGGTCGGCAAGGTCGGTGCCGCCGGCAACATCGCGCACGCGTAGCGTGAAGAATTCCGAGCCCTTGTCGTCGAACGCCCAGATGAGCTTCTTGTGGTCCGCGGAATGGTCGACGCCGCCGAGCCGGAAATAGGCCTTGCCCTCGGCCTCCGCGTCGCCATCGAGCAGGATTTCCTCGCTGCCGCCATCGCGCGAGGTGCGGAAATAGCGCGGCTGCTCGCCGCCCTGCCGGAAGGACGAGCCGTAGGCATAGGGGCCGTCCTTCATCGGCACCGTTGAGTCGTCCTCCTTGATGCGTCCCTTCATCTCGGCAAACAGCTTGCCGCGCAGATCCGCGGTGCCGGCCATCAGAACGGCCTGATAGGCGTTCTCGGCCTCCAGATAGGCGCGGATCCGGCCGTCAAGCAGGGAAGGATCCCGGAACACGGCCTGCCAGTTGTCGGCCCGCATCCAGGCATAGCCGTCGCTGCGGGTGATGCCGTGATGCGTGTCGGAAACAGGATGTTTCTCAGGCGTCGGCGGGCTGGCGGCCGGGAAGGCGGGAGTCAGGGCGGAAGTGCTGGTCATTACGTCTCGCTGCGGAATTTGCTTGAATGACGAATGAACACGCCACTCAGCGGCGGTTCAAGGGGCACGGCTCAAGATGGTCGACAGAAGCCAAGTCGAAGGGGAAAAGATGAAATCCTGTGTTGCTACCGCTATGTCTGTCGCCGTCCTCGCGGCGGGTCTGACTTTTTCCAGTCCGTCTCATGCAACCGTCTTTGCCGCCTGGCAAGTGGCGGGCGTGCCGTTCGGCGACACGCTCAACGCGCGAAAGTATCCCTCCAACGCATCGCAAAAACAGGCCGCCTATCCGAACGGCACCGTGCTGCAGATGACCGGCCGCTGCACAGGTGGCGTAAATCTGCTCGATATCGCCGGGCAGCCGCAATGGAAGCAGCGCCAGGCGATCCGCTATCGCTGGTGCGAGGTGTGGCACGACCCGGCGCAGAATGGCCATTTCGTCACCGGCTGGGTCTACGGCAAATATATCGCGCCTTATTGACGGACCGTCGGCTCGCCTTGTCGGGCCGGCCGGCAGGGCAGCTACGTTGCGCCATAGGATTCATCGTGCTGGCGCAACAGGCATCCAAGCATTGGTCAAGCATCGCGGGCCATGTCGTGCGGCGATCGGATGTCTAACACGCCAGTGACGCAGCGTCATGGCATGCTGGTCTGGCCAGAAAAATCTCGCGAAGTTACACGCCGCACGAATTTTTGAAGCTGAAACGGCAATATTTGATGAATATCGGCCAATATAAGTCAATATGCGAATTGACTTACTTGCGATGCGGCGTCATTAAGATGACCGACGCGAATCGCAGGGTTTTCCTGAATGAAATTCGCGCGATGCCCGACCTCGGAAAAAAGGGCGCAATTTTAGAAACAACTCTCGTTGGGGCCTGAGCACTATGGAAATCGTCGAAACACCTTCGAAAAACGGTGATGCGCTGATCGAACTGACCGCCGATGTCGTCGCCGCCTATGTCAGCAACAACCCGGTGCCCGTTGGGGAATTGCCGAACCTAATCGCCGACGTCCATGCCGCGTTGGGCCGTGTCGGTGGTTCGCCGGAGCAGCCATCGGCCGAGAAGCAGAAGCCGGCCGTCAATCCCAAGCGCTCTGTCCACGACGACTACATTGTCTGTCTGGAGGACGGAAAGAAGTTCAAATCGCTGAAGCGTCACCTGATGACCCATTACCATCTCACGCCGGAGGAATACCGTGAGAAGTGGGGGCTGGACGCCAACTATCCGATGGTGGCCCCCAACTACGCGGCTGCCCGCTCGCAGCTCGCCAAGAAGATGGGTCTGGGCCGCAAGCGCAAGGGCCGCTGATCGCCTTCGCTATCCGGAAAAGCAAAACGGCGCCCTTGCGGCGCCGTTTTGCTTTTCCGGATAGCGAAGGCGATAGGGACCGGATCAGGCCGTCTGCTTCAGCGCCGCTTCCGCGTCGCGCTTGATGCGCTTGACCATCGAACGCAGGCCGTTGGCGCGCTGCGGCGAAAGATGCTCGTCCAGCCCGAGCTCCTTTAGCGTCGCCTCCGCGTCCGTGCTCTGGATCTCGCTTGCCCGCCGGCCCGAAAACAGCGCCAGCATGATGGCGACGAGGCCGCGCACGATGTGGGCGTCCGAATCGCCCTGGAAGCTGATCACCGGATCGGCGCCCGCTCCCTGCTCGGTGGTGAGCCACACCTGGCTGACGCAGCCGGGCACCTTGTTCGCGGCCGTGCGTTCGTTCTCGGGGAAAGGCGGCAGGCCCTCGCCGAGCTCGATCACATAGCGATAGCGGTCCTCCCACTCGTCGAGCAGGGAAAAGTCGTCGCGGATCGTCTGGATCGGGGTGGTCATGGCCCGCATATAGTGGCGCGGCACCGTCGCGTCACGGAAAAAGAAAGCGCCGCGGGCGTCGAGAGGTCGGACGGGCCCGCGGCGTAGCCAAGTGGCGGCTGAAGATTGTCTCAGTTCTTGGAAGTCAACAGCACTGGTATGTTGACCTTGGCGGGTAGCACGATGTCCTCGGCGACGCTGCCTGTGGTCATCTTGGCCGTGTCCGCAACCTTCGTCTCGGCCGCGCCTGCCTGCTCTGATTTGTCGTCGATCATGGCGGCGGCGATCTTGGCCGTTTCCTGGGCCCGGACTGTAATGGTGTACATGGCAGATTTGCCGGTTTCGCAGACATCGGGCTTGCGCTCGCAGAGCCCTGCAATGTCGCCCACCGCCTCGCGCGCCGCGAACAGCGCCTGGATCGGCCCGACGCTCTGCTGGCCGTCCTCGCCCGGGCCGACGCCGAGCGGCAGCGCCAGCAGCACCAGCGAAAACCAGAAAGCCATCCTGATCAGAAAGCCCATCTCACTTGCCTCTCGTGCGGGATGGATCCTGCATCCATCCGTGACGGGTCATGCATCCATCGGCATGACCTCTTTTATGGGCACGATAATGGCACGGTCACGCAAAGGACGGCTTGCCTCGAAGCCGCGAATTTGTCTCAAATTTTAGGCGAATTGGAAAGGAATTGGTTTTGAAGCGGACTTGTGTCGAATCTCATCGACAGCATTAACTTTACGATAACCATATATCGCATTGTAATTATTCGATTTTATTCGCAACAGAAATTAGCCGCGTCAGGTTTAGGCCCGTTTTGGCACAGGCCTCGCGGCTAACGCGCCGTTTACCATGACGCCAACTCGGCGCGCTTTGCGGTGCCGGCATCACAATATTTGCCTTGGGGCGGTCGCTGGCACCCGCCAGCCTTATCCATTCCTTAAACGCTGGATGCGAGTTTCAAGTCATTGATTGAGTCACCTGCCAGGCAGGATGTTTTTACCACCGGGTACGCGTGCGTTGAGTTCGATTTCAGCCAGATACGTTCAATTGCCCGGCGCGGTTGCCGCCGGCTGCGAACGCTTGGTTCACCCCACCGTGACGAGTGAGGCGGAACGCCTGCGCCAGCGCCGCTTCATCGGCGTCATGCTCGCCGCGCCATTCCTTGCCGCGGGTGCCGCGGTGACGCTGGTCACCTCGAGTCTCGGCGCGGCCGTCACCATGGCCGCCATCTTTGCCGCTTTCGGCTTGTGCTGGTTCGCCGCGCTTCTGGTCGCCGCCACCGGCCACATGGCGCTCGCCGGCCGCATGGCGGTCGCCTTGGGCGGCCTTGCCCTTGCCGGCGCAATAGCGGCGGCAGGGGGATTGGCCTCGCCGGTCGCGCTGCTGGGCTTGGCATTGCCGGTCGAAACCTGGTGGGTTTCCGGGTCGCGGCGCGCCGCGCTGTCGAGCGTGCTGGCCGCGGTCGCCGCGATCGTTCTCCAGCCCTTTGCCGGCCAGCTCCTGCCGCCTGGCGAAATCGCCGCCTGGCACTGGCTGCTGCCGCTAGCCTGGGCGCTGACATTGTTGCCGCGTGCCGCCGCCTTCGCCGATCCTGCCGGCCTGCGGCCGGCGGAGCCCGCCGGCGATCGTCTCGAGGACCTGATCGACGCCGTCGTGCTGCGCGTCGGCCGCCAGGGCGAAGTGCTCGACGCGTCCGCCAAAGCGCGTTCGGTCATGAAACTGGCGCCGGAGCTCCTGCTTGGCACCGGCCTGTTCGAGCGGGTCCATCTGTCCGACCGCGTCGCCTATCTCACCGCCTTGGCCGACATGCGCGAGGGGGCGCCGAAGCGCCGGCTTGAGTTGCGCATCCGCTTGCCGCGCGAGGGTTCCGGCGCTGCCGATAATTTCCGTCCGTTCAGTCTCGACTTGCTGCGCGGCGAAGCCGAACGCGACGTCTTCATGCTGGTGCTGCGCGAGAACGACGATGTCGCGGAGCTGCGCGAGGAGCTTGCGGAAGCCAGGGAGGCCGCCGCGGCCGCCGAAGTGGCCAAGGGCCGCTTCCTGGCGGTGGTCAGCCACGAGCTGCGCACGCCGCTCAACGCCATCATCGGCTTTTCCGACATGCTGCTGCATGAGATGTTCGGCGCCTTCAAGGACCCGCGCCAGAAGGAATATGTCGGCCTGGTCAGGGAGTCGGGCCAGCATCTTCTGTCCGTCGTCACCTCGATCCTCGACGTCTCGCGCATCGAGGCGGGCGCCTATGCGACCGAGCTGGAGACGTTCCGTTTCGTCGAGGCCGTCGACATGTGCCGCTCGATGATGCGGCCGCTGGCCGACGCCAAGGGCATCGTTCTTGCCACCCAGATCGCGCCGGATGCCGGCGAGATCAATGCCGACCGTCGCGCGGTGCAGCAGATCCTGATCAATCTCGCTTCGAACGCCGTCAAGTTCACGCCCGATGGCGGCAGCGTGGTGATCGGCGCCAAGCGCGTCGGCTCGCGCCTGCATTTCTGGGTCAGCGACACCGGCATCGGCATCGCCGAGGAGGATATGGCCAATCTCGGCAAGCCTTTCATGCAGATCCAGAACGACTACACGCGCCGTTTCGAGGGAACCGGGCTCGGCCTGTCGCTGGTCAAGGGCCTGGTGGCGCTGCACGACGGCACGATGTCGATCGAGAGCGCGCCGGGTGAGGGCACCACGGTGACGATCGGCCTGCCGGTGAGCGGGCCGAAGCGGCATTCCGTTGCGCAACCCGGTGTGCTGGCCATGCCGGCGGCGAAGCCGAAGGGGGATAGAGATGGGGAGGGGAATGGCTCGCTCCGCAAAACGGCGTAAGGTGGTCGAACCCGAGCGCGGCGTCCTTGCCGAAGGCGCGGCCGCGGTCGGCCAGCTGATCGCAAGCAACCCGGTCCTGGTCGGCGGTTCGACCGCCTTCCTGGTGACGCTGTTCTATGTCTCGGCCAATGCGCTCTGGTATCAGCCTTTTCCGCATACCGGCGCCTTCTTTGCCACCCGCAGCATCGAGAATTTCCCGCATACCGTCTCCAACGAGCCGGAGACCACCATCAACATCGTGCGCCAGCCGCCGGCACAGCCGGTGGCCAAGCCGGATCCGATCGTCCAGCAGGTGCAGGGCATCCTGAAGGACCTCAACTTCTATGACGGCACAGTCGATGGTCTGACCGGACCGGCGACCCGCAAGGCGATCCAGGCTTACCAATTGAAAGTCGGGCTGCCGGGCTCGGGCGAGATCGACGGCGCGCTGCTCGACCAGCTTGGCACGCGCCAGACGACGGCGGCGATTCCACATCCGGCGCCGCGGCCGGCCGACGCGGCAGCAGCCACGCCGTCCGCCAAGCCATCGGTAATTCCGGTCTCGGCCCCGGCCGATGGCGCCACGCAATCGCCCGATGCCCGCATCGTCAAGATCCAGGCCGGTCTGAAAGCTTTCGGTAACAACGACATGCAGCTCGACGGCAAGGTCGGCGCCCGCACCAAGGCCGCGATCAAGGAATTCCAGGCTCTCTTCGGCCTGCCCGAAACAGGCGAGCCGGACGAAGCGGTGTACGTCAAGATGCGCGAGATCGGTCTGACGAACTGAGTGGCGGCGGCGCCAATCTAGTTTTGGGCTGCGCGTTTAGCCTTTAGAGCGCGGAAGAAGGCATTGCGGTCCACGCTCTGGCCTTCACCGCTCGCCATGCCTTCAGCATATGCACGCTTGAGCTGATTCAGTTCATGATCGGTTAGGGGTCGGATTGTCGCTTCCATGCGCAACGATAGCATTATCCGGTGCATTCACGAAATTTGCCAATTGTCGGAGCCGGCGCCGCCCCTCATCTGCCTGCCGGCATCTTCTCCCCGTGAACGGGGGAAGGGGCTGGCCGCGGCGCCGGCGCTCTTCCTGCAACGTCTGAGATTGGCGAAATCGTCAGCGCAAGCTTCCTTCTCCCCGTCACTACACGGGGGAAATGCCCGGCAGGGCAATGAGCGGCAGCGCCGACCTGTCAGGCAAAGCAACACCACCGTCAGGGGACGCGGGACCACAGCAATCCAAACCTGTCGCTGCCCGGCGCTCGCGGACAAGCCGGAATCTCGTTAAACAATCGGCATGTCATCCGGAAACCACCCATGCGCGTAACCACCGATCTGTGGGTCTCGGCCCTTCTGCGCCGCGTTTTCGGCGCCGGCGGTTTTGCCGCCGTGGTTAAGCGCGGCGCCACCGAGGCGGGCGCCGTCTTCGTGTTGTCGCGCGGGCGTCTGGGGGAGGTCGTTCTTTACGGGCCGGCGCCGCAGACGAGTTACGATTCAGCCAAGCCGGATGAGCGCTTCTTCACCTTGCTCGATGCCGGCGACGATAGCGCCGCCTTCGATGCGCGGTTGGAGCGCGAGAAGAAATTCGATCCCGACATCTGGGTGGTCGAGATCGAGGCAGGGACTGTACCGGTCGAAGAGCTTCTTTCGGTGAAGGCCGACTAGGGCGTTTCGCCATTCATGGGACCGGAATCGCGATGAGAGCAAGAGCGCTGGGCGAGAAGGTTCATCATGCCGCTTCCCCCTTCTGGACGGGAAACCGGGTAGCGAAGACTTCCTTGGCCGCAAACAGCCCGTTGAGCGCCGCAGGAAAGCCGGCATAAACCGTCATCTGGATGATGGTTTCGATAATTTCGTCCTTGGTCAGCCCGACATTGAGCCCCGCCTCGATATGGACTTTCAGTTGCGGGGTCGCGGTTCCCATCGCAGTCAGCGCCGCGATGGTCGCGATCTCACGGGCGCGCAGATCGAGGCCGGGGCGGCTGTAGATGTCGCCAAACGAGAACTCGAACACGTAGTTCGCGAAATCGGGGGCAATGTCCGCCAGGGCGGCGATGACATTGCGGCCGGCTTCGCCATCTATTTCAGCGAGCGCCCGCTTGCCGCGTTCCAGCCGGCTTTCGCTGACGTTCGGGGATTGATGCGTCTAGTCCTTCATCCTCTTTTCAACGCCGGCATATCCGGCAATCTTGGTGTCGAGGACGAGAAGGCAGGCTTGCAGTTTGGCCAGATGCGCACGGACACGCTCGCGGTGCTGCTCGAGCAACGCGCCGCGCTCCGCTTCCGTGTTGACGCCGCGCTCCCGCAAGGCCGCGTAACGCAGCATTTCCCGAATAGGCATCCCTGTCGTTTTGAGGCGATCGAGAAATTCTATCCAGGTCAGGATTGATGCGTCGTAGTCACGTTGGCCCGATTGGTCCCTGTCGGCATGGGGAAGCAGCCCGATCCGCTCGTAGTAACGGATGGTGTAGGCAGACAGTCCCGAACGCTTCGCCAGCTCGCCAATCTTCATCACGCTCTTCTTTCGTCACGACGCGCAGAAAGCTACGAGTTAGAGTGCGCTCTAAGTCAAGAGGCTGTGTCACTTCGTCGTGTCGCGGAAATGCTAAGTTTCGCGACGACATCTGATCGTTCATTTTAGCTGATAAAACAAATGCTTAAAGCGCATCCCTTTAATCCTTTCAAGCGCGAGGCGCTTGAAGCCGGTCAGGATGCCTTGAGGCTGGAGCTCGCGTCGTCGCCGTTCGACGCGTCGCGTCGCTCGCCACCGATCGTGTCGGCCGCTTTGTCGCGGATGGCACGCGAAAGGGTCTCCGCCTTCCAGGCGCGCACCTTGTCCAGCGCCGCCTCGCGGTGCAGCAGCCGGTAGCGGTCGAGGAACAGCCGGATCGCCTGCGGGTGCGGGAACTCGCCGGGATAGACCGCGACCGCGATCAGGAAGGCTCTGTCCTCGCTGAGGTCGAGGGCGCGCAGCGCCGCAAGCAATGCGGCATAACCCGACTGCCCGGTCACCGAGCGGGCCGTCGCGAAGTCGATCTCCAGCGCATCGGCAAGTGCGGTCTGGAAGAAGGCCGCGTTGCCGGTCAGCGCCGTCTCGCGCAGCCTCACATAGGCCGACTGGCCGAGGAAGGTGTTGACGTCGGCAGTATCGCCGGCCGGGCGCATCATCGACCGCAGGCGGCGGCGCGCGTTCTCCGCCGCTTCGCCGGATGCGGCGCGGTCGGCGTCCGCCTTGGCCACCGGCTCCGGTTTCGGCGTGAGCTTGGTGACCGTTTCCGGCGGCCGCGTCTTGACCAGCGTCGGTCTTTCCAGCGCGCGGATCAGGTCGGCGATCGTCGGATTGAGCTCTTTGCGGCGCGCAATGGCGCGCGCATGCGGCAGCCCGTGCCGGCCGATCAGCGCGATGAGGTCGATGTCGCTCAGCGCATTGGAGCGGGTGAGCAGGGGCGCCGCAATCTCGACCGGCTCCTCGGCCAGCCGCCGCACCAATGCGGTCGGCGCGTATTCGCATTCGGAAAGGGCGGCGGCGACATAGCGGCGCGATTCGACCGACACCTCGTCGAACAGCGGCAGCGTCAGGTCCTCGAGCTGGGCGATCTCGCGTCGTGAAGGGCGCGTCAGCGAGCAGAAGGCCGAGACCGCGGCGCGGAACAGCCTTTCGGCCTTTCCCGCTTCGGTCCGGATAGCGATTTGCCTGAAATCCGAAGATGACACGGAGGATACGCCCGACACTCGACACAACTCCTGAACCCACGCAATCCGGCCGGGCCGGTTCGCATCTTCAGGAAAACAAACATCAAATTAGCCGCGATCCGTTAGCGCTCCGTTAACCCTCTACGCCCCTTAATCAACTTGGAGGCGTTGCGTTGTGCTCCGGTCAAACCGAGAGGAATGCGCGAACCATGGGCATGGTCCTGTCTTTTGTGCCGCGTGCGGCACCTGTAAATCGAGCAAGTCACGACGCCACGACGGCGGCGGTGATCATTTTCCCCGGCGTCCGTTATGAGTTGCACCCGCAGGCCGATGCGGTCCGGCCCGGCGGCAGCGGCTCCGACAGGCCAGGCTCCCCGCCGCCCGCCAAGCCGCATCACTGAACACGCCTTTCTCAGTCGTCCTGCAAATCGCAGCTGCTCTGCTCGAGGAAGCGCGACACGATCGGCTTCCAGCTCTCGTCCGGCACGAAGGCGCGGACGACGAAGATGCCTTCCTCGATCGGCGCCTCGACAAAGATCGCGCCTTGCAGATCCTCCGGAAGGTCGCGCCGCACATCGATCATCTGCGCCGGGGTCAGCACCACCGTATCGAGCTTCTCGCCATTGGCGTTGTGATCGTTGAAGGAATAGATGTTGTGGCCGCCGCGGTCATAGACCGAGGCCGACCAGAACGGCACGTCGCCGGGCGCCTTGATTCGCACAAGGCCGTCGGCAAGGTCGAAGCGGCAGGCGGCGGCATAAAACAGCGGATCGACCGATTTCACCACCGGCGCGCCGCCGGCTTCGGCATCCAGCCGCGTCATCCTGTAGAGGTCGGAGGCCGTCGCCAGCCGCGACCAGGCATCGCGCTCGGAAAATTCCGGCACCAGGAACAGCACAACGATATGCACGATGCCGGCGCCGAGCAGGCCGAGGATGAGGGCATGCAGCAGCCTACGCATTGCAGCCCGCCTTCAGGATGCGCGGCAGCGTCACATCGGAGAGGCCGGTGCTGGACGCGATCGGCGTGTCGTAGAAGGTCAGCACGAAATACATCTTGCCGGATCCGCCGGTGAGCAACCAGTTGCCGGGGGCAGGGCGATTGCCGACCGAAATGACGACGGAATTGTCGGGCCGGCGCAGCACTTCGTAGGACTGCAGCGCCGCCTGCCTCGGCTTGCCGGTATCGATCACGCCAAGCGACTGGTCGGCGGCATAGAGCGTCCAGAAACGGGCGGTCGGGTAGCTGCCTTCGATCGTGTAGGTGCATTCGCGTCTTAGCGGCTCGCCGGCGTCATCACGCTCGGCGACGAAGGCCAGCCCCTCGGCCCGGCCGAGCGCCAGCACGCCCTGGCGCGCCACGCGCGCCTTGGAGTAGGGGTCGGCGTCTAAAGTCCCGACTTCGGGGAAGGCGGTCCATTGGCCGATGCGGATCGCCCCGACGCCGTCCTGCGCGTTGAGCGCATACCAGACGCTGTAGCCGCCAAGCCCAATGGCTATGGCAAGCGAAAGCAGCGTCAGGATGGCGTTCTTGAGCATGAGAGCCGCAAACAGAGGAGGTTGCCCGGGATATCGCGGCGCGGGGTGCCGTGGCAAGCCGGCTTCACGCGAGGGGTGGCTAGATCAGGATGACGTTTCGCTGAAACGTCGTCCTGATCTATTTTTTTGATGGAGCATTATCTTATCCGAAAACCGGTTCCCACTTTTCGCTATCGCGGTCCTTCGGTTCGGGACCATGCCCTAAAGCGCCGAAAGTGCTTCCGGCAGGGTGGGCGCATCGAGCACGGGCGCGGCCTGGAACGCCTTGGTCATGTCCCTCAGCGTCTGGGTGGTACGGCTGGAAAGCACCGGCGGCCGTTCGGCCTCGGCCTGCGCCTCTGCGGCGTCGGCTTCCTTCTTGGCCGCCTCCTCTGCCTTGGCCGCGACCTCTGGGTCGACGAACGGGTGGTCGAGACCGGGGATAGGCTTCAGGTCGATGTTCTGGTGCGCATAGACCATCAGGCGCTGCCAGACCATCGCCGGCAGCGAGCCGCCGGTCATCTTGTTGGTTGCGGTGAAGTCGTCATTGCCCAGCCAGACGGCCGCCGTGTAATTGCCGGTGAAGCCGACGAACCAGGCGTCGCGGTAGGACTGCGTGGTGCCGGTCTTGCCGGCAACGACGATGTTCGGGAGCTGGGCGCGCCGTGCCGTGCCGATCACCGGCACCGCCGCCAGCATGGTGTTCATGTATTTCAGCGCCTTTTCCGACAGCACGCGGTGTGGTGGCGGCGCGTCCTTGGCCCAGTCATAGACCACCTCGCCGGTGCGGGTGACGAGCTGGGTGATGCCGTGGCGCGAGCCGACGAAACCGTTCTGGGCAAAGACGCTGTAGCCGGTCGCCTGGTCCATCACCGTCATGCCGGATGTGCCCAGCACCATGGTCTTGTGCGCTTCCAGCGGCGATTCGACACCCATCGATTCGGCCATTGCCTTGATCGGACCGATGCCGAGGTAATCCTTGGCGAGCCGCACCGGCACCGTGTTGATCGACTTGGCGATCGCCGTGAGCAGCGTGACGTTGCCGGCCGATCCGCCGCTGTAATTGTGCGGCGACCAGTTGCCCCAGCTGATGGCGCCGCCCGAAACCACCGAGTCCGGTGTGAAGCCATGCTCCATCGCAGTGGCATAGACATAGGGCTTGAAGGATGAACCCGTTTGGCGCAACGCCTTGGTGGCGCGGTTGAACTGGCTGGCGCCATAGTCGCGGCCGCCGACGATGGCGCGCACCGCGCCATTGGTCTCGATCACCACCACCGCGCCTTCGGTGACGTTGTATTCCTTGCCGAATTGCCGCAGATGGAACTCGACCGACTCCTCGGCCGCCTTCTGGATGTTGGCGTCGAAGGTCGTGTGGGCGACCAGCGAATGCTGGCCGGGCTTGGCGATCTTCTTGACCTCGTCGAAGGCCCAGTCGAGGAAGTAGTCCGGGCTCTTCTGCTCGCCGCGGTCGACCACGTCGGCCGGATGCAGTCTTGCCTGCAGCACCTGGCCTTCGGTCATGAAGCCGGCGTCGACGAGGTTGGAGAGCACCACATTGGCGCGCGCGCGCGCCGCCGGCAGGTTGATGTGCGGGGCGTATTTGGTCGGCGCCTTGAACAGGCCGGCCAGCATTGCCGCCTCGGCGAGGTTCAGATCCTTGACGCTCTTGCCGAAATAAAAATCCGCCGCCGCTTCGATGCCGAAGGTGCCGCCCCCCATATAGGCGCGGTCGAGATAGAG
>NZ_RZSB01000469.1:0-4800 GCF_004023285.1 Mesorhizobium sp. M2A.F.Ca.ET.067.02.1.1 | reverse complement strand
TCAGCGGCCATGCCGATGCTCGTGACGCCGGCGTCAACGTGAAGACCAAGGGCTTCATCGGCGGCGTCTTCGGCGGCTACCAGTGGCAGCAGGACAACTTCGTCTACGGCGCTGAAGCCGATCTCGGCTACAACGGCGTCAAGGGCGACAGCGCCGGCATCAACGCCAAGGGCGGCCTCGAAGGGTCGCTGCGCGCTCGCCTCGGCTACGCCGTGACCCCGGAAATCCTGCTCTATGGCACCGGCGGTCTTGCCGCCAAGAACCAGAAGATCACGGATAGCGTCACCGCCACCGACGAGAGCAAGGGAATGCTCGGCTGGACGGCTGGTGTCGGTTCCGACATCAAGATCACCGACAATGTGTTCGGCCGTGTCGAGTACCGCTACACCGACTATGGCGACAAGGACTTCGGCGCCCTCGGCAACGTCAAGTCGAAAGACAACCGCGTCACGTTCGGCGTCGGTATGAAGTTCTAAGTCGTAAAAGCCACGACACGGAAAAGCCGGGCCTTGCGCCCGGCTTTTTTTTTTGACCCGGCCGAAGGGCGTCAGGCGCCCGACCGACGCGCCGGCTGTCGCTGGAAACCATCGTGGGTGGGGATGCAATGCAGCCGGTCCAGCCATTTCAAGCGCGATCGCATGAAGACCTGGGCGTTCGGTCGGTAGTCGCCCGGACTGGTCATCGTGGCGGCGTGAACGTGGATCTCCGAGGGCCATCTTGTCGAGCGGAAATAGAGCCTGGTGCCACAGGACGGACAGAAGCCGCGAAACGTGTCCGTGCTGCTTTCATAGTGCCTGATGTCGCCGGCCCAGCTCAGCTCATCGGGCCTCAGTCCCAGGAAGGCGGTGAAGGGAGACGAGGTGGCACGCCGGCAGTCAGCGCAGTGACAGACCAGATTGCGGATGATGTCGCCGGAATATGTCCAGGTGACCGCTCCGCACATGCAATGCCCGCTGAGTGCCATCGCTTCCCCCTTTGGCCATGCGTTCATCATCGCCGGCGCAGCCGATACTGACACATCGCCGCTTGGAAAATGGCGAGTCAGCGGCTTACGCGCGCTTCTTTGCGACCTTGGCGGATTTGTCCTTCGGCGGCAGGGACTGGACAAAGGCCAGAGCAAGATCGAGCCAGAAGGCGAGCTCGGCCTCGCTCGCCGTGCCTTCCGGCCCGACGTGGAGGTAGCCTTCCATCAAGCGCCCGCCCATTTCCATCGGACGCGCATGGGGGCGAGCAGCCGCCGCCGCATGCGCGTCCTTGCCGACGCGGACCAACAGCCCACGCTTCGAGGTGCCGATCAGTAGGTTGCCGTCGATCATGAAGCAGGTGCCGCCGAACATCTTCTGCTCGGTGAAGATGCGCTTGCCGAGGGCGGCGCGCAAGCGCTCGACCATCGGGTCGGGCGCGACGCTGGTTGAGGGCTTTGCCATGCTCACCACCTCCGACTTGGATGGTGTCAGGCAAGCATGGAAGCGGGTGGCGTTTCAAGCTCGCTTCCCCTTCTCCCCTTGTGGGAGAAGGTGGCCGAGCGAAGCTCGGACGGATGAGGGGTGCTCCAGCTTGACGCACACCTTGGCCATTCTCGGATGGCGCCAAGTTCACCAGCGCCTCGCTCCGTCCAACACCCCTCATCCGTCTCGGCGCTATCGCGCCGATCCACCTTCTCCCACAAGGGGAGAAGGAAAAGGCGCCTCACCCCGGCACGCTTGCTTTCAGTTCCGGAAACTTCTCGTCAAACCTCGCGGCCCAGCGCACGAGCCGGCTGCGGCCCTTCTCCCATTGGCCGGAAAAGCGCAGCGCGAGATAGCCAAGGGTGGCGCGCAGCGCCATGTGGCCGGCGGTGATCTTCTTCGGCAGCTTGGGCGGGTTGGCGTTGACGAGGTCGAGCGCGGTGGTGATCTTGCCCCACTGGCGGTCGAGCCAGGGTTGGTAGACCATCGCCTCGGGCCGCGTCCGCCGCTCATAGACCATCGACAGCGCGCAGTCGCAAATGCCGTCGGCCAGCGCCTCGAGAACTTCCGCCTCGAGCCGCCTGTCGGGGTTGCGCGGGAACAGCGCGTTCTTCGACAGCCGGTTGAGATGCTGGGTAATAGTGCGGCTGTCATAGATCGAGCTGCCATCCTCCAGCACCAGCACCGGGATCTTGCCGAGCGGATTGGCCGAGATCAGTTCGGCGGGCTTGTCCTCCGTCTTGACCGGCACGAGGTCGATGGCGATGCCGGCGTAGACGGCCGCCATACGGACCTTCGAGCTATAGGGGGACGTGGAAGCATAGAGCAGTTTCGGCATGATCGATTTCCCAGTTGTCTGCCGCACTGTTGACCGAATGGAACCTCCAGGGCAACGGCCCAGCAAAGCCGATCCGGATTAGCCACGTCTTGCCGACGCGGACGCGGCAACAAAAAAGCCCCCGGAAAGTTTTGCCTGACGGCAAATTTCCGGGAGCTTTAGGAGGAGCGCCCGCTCCGACTCCGCTCGCTCAGACATCGAATTGGCGAGAGGGGTGCCTGAATAGCACCCGCCCTCAGCCGTTGCGGTTCGCGCGCGAAGTTACGCGATTACTTCTTGGCGGCCGGCTTCTTCGCCGGAGCTGCCTTCTTGACGGCTGCCGGAGCCTTGGCGGCGGCGGCCTTCAGCGGAGCCTTGGCGGCGGGCTTGGCCGCGGCCTTCGCTGCCGGCTTCTTGGCGGCGGGCTTGGCTGCTGCCTTTGCGGCCGGCTTTGCCGCGGCCTTCGCGGCCGGCTTCGCTGCTGCCTTGGCGGCGGGCTTTGCTGCTGCCTTGGCGGCGGGCTTTGCCGCGGCCTTCGCGGCCGGCTTCGCTGCTGCCTTGGCCGGAGCCTTGGCGGCTGCCTTCGGTGCCGCTGCCTTCTTAACTGCTGCAGGTTTCGCGGCAGCCTTAGCTGCCGGCTTCTTTGCCGGCGCTTTCGCCGCCGGCGCCTTGGTTGTGGTCTTTGCCATGCGATGCCCCTTGCGTTTTGCCGAAGGTCGTGAGTGACCCGGCATGCTCATGCATATCTGACTCGCGACTGTCTAGCCAGCGAAGCAACACAATGATTTTCAGTTATTGAATTTTGGTTACACGAAGATGCATCTCATCGAAAAATTGTGAGCGAATCTATCACCTTCGAAGTGACGGCCCGGCACACAGATTTTCGTGTGGCTTCTATCACCCGATGATCCATCCATCCGCCACATAAGCTTATATCGTAATGTGAGCAGAGTGCTCACAATAGAGAACCCGCCGCTGAACACCGGCTTCATCTTGTCCAGCGAAAACATCTACAGATGAACCGGCGACGCGAGGCGGTCAAAGCTTACGCATTTGAAAGCGAGCTTCAAGCTCATATTTCGACCTGCAGGCGGCGCGCCGGTTCGACCCGGTGCAGGTGCACGGCGTAGGTGTCCCAGGGCGGCGAGACCGCGATCCCGGCCAACATTCGGCCGACCTCGCCGCGATGATAGCCGCCGTGCAGGACGACATGGGTCAGCATCTCCTGCCTCGTCATGCAGCCCTTGTCGCCATCGGTGAAGGTGAAGGCGATCGGCTCGGCAAGTGCCTGCTCCGAAATGGTTTCGAGATGGTCGAGATACCAGCGATCGACCTCGGCCAGGTTGGCGCGCAGCACGCGCGGCTCGGGCGTGTCCGGCGCATTGTCGCCCGCATAGCCGTGGGCCACGCCCTCCAGATGCGCGGCAAAGATCCGCGACACGACATGGATATGGTTCATCAGGCGGATCGCGGCGTGTCGCTCTGCCGCGCCGCGGGAGGGATCCAATCCGGCAAGCGTCTCCAAGAGCTCGTCATTCGCCCAGGCCTGATAGGCAAGCAGGCCCTTCAGCAAGGTCTTGGCGCTCATCTTCGTGGCTCCATTTGCGTTGGCAAAATGAATGTGAGTATCCTCTTCATATTCTCGGGAGACGGGCCAGCATGTCTACTCGCATTGCAAAGCCGGCCGCGCGCATGCGCAAGCAGCCGCGCCAGGCGCGTTCGATCGCCACCGTCGAGGCGATCATCGAAGCCGGTGCTCACGTTCTGAGCGAGCTCGGCTGGGCCGGCTTCTCCACCAACAAGGTGGCCGAGGCCGCGGGCGTCAGCATCGGCTCGCTCTATCAGTATTTTCCCGACAAGCTCGCTCTGGTCGAAGCGATCCGGCGCCGTCACTTCGATCATGTGCTGTCGGTGATTCGCGAAGCGTCGGCGGAGGAGAAGCCGCTCAGGCAATTCGCGCGCGAGCTGGTGCGCGGCATGATCGGCGCGCACTCGATCCATCCGACGCTGCACCAGGTGCTGCTCGACGAGGCGCCGGGCGACCGCGGCTCGCGCGCCGCGCATGCCTCGTTCCAGGCGCGCTATCTCGAACATTACGCCGCGGCCGTCGCGCAGTACCGCAAGCGCCGCAAGGACACTGAGACGATGGCGCGCGTGCTCTCCTCGGCGGTCGAGGGCGTGAT
Source organism: Mesorhizobium sp. M2A.F.Ca.ET.067.02.1.1 (assembly GCF_004023285.1). Classification (NCBI taxonomy): domain Bacteria; kingdom Pseudomonadati; phylum Pseudomonadota; class Alphaproteobacteria; order Hyphomicrobiales; family Phyllobacteriaceae; genus Mesorhizobium; species Mesorhizobium sp. M2A.F.Ca.ET.067.02.1.1. The sequence goes on along the minus strand of NZ_RZSB01000469.1, from coordinate 352 downwards.
CCACAACGCGGCGCGGCGCAACATGCTCGACGCGCCGGAACTGCAGAGGCAGCTCGTCGAGCTGATTTCGGCTTACATATCGGGCGGCAGGGTGATGTGAGTCCAGCGGCAGCGAAGCAGGCTGTAGCGGGAGCTGCCTGCGCGGCTACCGGCGGAGCCCCTGGAAGCCCGAAGCCAACTTAGGATAGGTCGGCGGGACAGCGCCCCTCTCTGCCCTGCCGGGCATATCCCCCACAAGGGGGGAGATCAGATGTCGCGCCGGCTTTCGCCAATCGCCAGCGTCTGAAGGAAGGTGGGGCGGCACAGCTGCCGATCTCCCACTTGTGGGGGAGATGGCCGGCAGGCCAGAGGG
>NZ_RZSB01000468.1:0-4816 GCF_004023285.1 Mesorhizobium sp. M2A.F.Ca.ET.067.02.1.1 | reverse complement strand
GACCAGGGGCGTGACCGCCGTGCCGCCGAATTCGGCAAGCACGGTCTCGCCGCCCACAGCCGTCTGGCCGACCGCGACGCGCGGCACGGCGCCTGTCGGCAGGAAGACGTCAACGCGCGAGCCGAAGCGGATCAGGCCGAAACGCTCGCCGATGGCGATCGAGCCGCCGGCCTCGGCCCAGCAGACGATGCGACGCGCCACCAGCCCGGCGATCTGGACGGCAGCGATGGTGCCGTTCGGGCTGTCGATGACCAGGCCGTTGCGCTCGTTCTCGGCGCTTGCCTTGTCGAGCTCGGCATTGAGGAATTTGCCGGGCTTGTGCTCAATGCGCGTGATCCGCCCACGCACCGGAGCGCGGTTGATGTGGCAGGAAAACACGTTCATGAACACCGAGATCCGGGTCATCTCGCCCGGGCCCAGGCCAAGCTCACTCGGCGGCACGGCCGGCCCCACCGCCGAGATCACGCCATCGGCCGGGCTCACGACCAGCCGGTCGTCGACCGGCGTGACGCGCTCGGGATCGCGGTAGAAATAGATGCACCATGCGGTGAGGATCAGCCCGATCCAGAACAGGACCGAGGAGAAATAGCCGAGAAACAGCGTCGCCGCGGCGAAGGCGGCGATGAAGGGATAGCCTTCGCGGTGGATCGGAACGAACGTATTCTTGACCGAGTCGAGAAGCGTCATAGGGCTTGGGGGCGGTCCCTGTTTCAGGTTGCGCCTCAATAGCCGAAAGCCCCCCTCCCCGCAACGCAACAATGGGGGATGTGAGGAAGCCAACATCGCTGCTGATTCCAGCATTGACTGTCGGAACCTCGCGACCTCATCCGTCCTAAGGCTGGAGAACCCGCCAACGGAGCCAGCCAAATGCCGTCATCGAGCAGCGCCAGGAAAGCCAATATCATCACTGAAGGCCTTGCCTTCGGCGAGTCGCCGCGCTGGCATGATAGCCGGCTCTGGCTCTGCAACTGGGGCACCGGCGAGGTCGTCGCCGTGGACGAGGGCGGCACAAGCGAGGTCATGCTCAAGGTGCCGGCCGTCCTGCCCTATTCGATCGACTGGCTGCCCGATGGACGATTGCTTGTCGTTTCCGGGCGGGAGGGGCTTCTGCTGCGGCGGGAAGCGGATGGAACGCTCGCCACCCATGCCGATCTCCGAGGCCTGTCGAAAAACCCCTGGAACGAAATTGTCGTCGATGGGCGCGGCAACATCTACGTCAATGGCGGCGGGCCGGCGCCGGCGCCGGGCGAGCATTTCGGACCGGGCACGATCGTGTTGATCAGCCCGAACGGGGCGGTGCGGCAGGTCGCCGAGGATCTTGCTTTCGCGAACGGCATGGCGGTGACGCCGGACCACCGGACGCTGATCGTCGCCGAATCCCATGCCAATCGATTGACGGCCTTCGACATCGCTGAAGAAGGCGGCCTTTCCAAGCGGCGCGTCTGGGCCGATCTCGGCAACGACTATCCTGACGGCATCTGCATCGATGCCGAAGGCTGCGTCTGGTATGCCGATGTGCCGAACCGGCACTGCGTCAGGGTGCGCGAAGGCGGCGAGAAGATCGACCAGCTCGAGGTCGATCGCGGTTGCTTTGCCTGCATGCTGGGCGGAGCCGACGGCAGGACGCTGTTCGTCCTCGCCGCCGAATGGCGCGGTTTCGAAAACATGGTGAGCGACGCCCGCACCGGTCAGGTGCTGAGCATCGCTGTATCCGCGCCGGGAGCCGGATGGCCTTCTTACACCTCCGGCACGCGCCGATAGTTGGCGATGTCGGCCTTGACGCCGAGCCGCGCGATGGTTTCCTGCGCGCTGAAGGCGATGCGTTCATGGGCGGCCTTGACGATCGGCACCACCTTGTCGATTGCCGCCTGGCTTTCCCACTCGACCATGGTGACGATGTTGAACTCGCCCGGGCCGGAGAATTGTTCGAGCAGGAAATCCTGCACGAAGGCCTCCTGCCGGCGCAGCAGTTCATGCGTCATGAAGACCTTGCTCAGGATTTCGTCGCGCGCCTCGGCCGGCACGACGAATTTGTCGACCCGGAACACGCTGCCGGTGGGGTGATTGTTGGTGCTCATTTCGATCTGTCTCCGATTTGGAAGGTTGCCTGGCAGGTGGCTCGGAGACGGTTTGCAAGCTCAAGATAGGTTGAGGTCAAGGGGGGATTTAGCGCCAACTTCTCCTTCTCCCCTTGTGGGAGAAGGTGGCCGCGAAGCGGCCGGATGAGGGGTGCTCCAGGGGAATGAGGCGTTGGCGTTCCCTGGAACACCCCTCAACCGTCTCGGCGCTGCGCGCCGATCCACCTTCTCCCACAAGGGGAGAAGGGGAAGCCGGCTCCTAGCTCACCTCCGCAGTCCTTCTGCGCACGATCACCCCAAGCTCGTCGCTTTCCCGCGCGATGCGCAGGCGCTCTTCGGCTTCGGTCGCTTCGCGCTGGCGGTCCCACATCGAGGCGTAGAGGCCGTGTTTGGCCAGCAGCGCCGTGTGCGTGCCGCGCTCGGCGATCTGGCCGTCCTTGAGCACGATGATCTCGTCGGCCGAGATCACCGTCGACAGGCGGTGGGCGATGACGATCGTGGTGCGGCCCTTGCTGACGAGGTCGAGCGCCGCCTGGATCTCCTGCTCGGTCTGGGTATCCAGCGCCGAGGTCGCCTCGTCGAGCATCAGGATCGGCGGCGCCTTGAGGATGGTGCGGGCGATCGCCACGCGCTGCTTTTCGCCGCCCGACAGTTTCAGGCCGCGCTCGCCGACCATCGACTTGTAGCCTTCGGGCAGCTTGTCGATGAACGGGCCGATCTGGGCAAGCTCGGCGGCCTTGCGCACCTCCTCCTCGCTGGCGCCGACGCGGCCATAGCGGATGTTGTAGGCGATGGTGTCGTTGAAGAGCACCGTGTCCTGCGGCACCATGCCGAGCACGGCGCGCAGGCTCTCCTGAGTGACGTCGCGGATGTCCCGGCCGTCGATCAGCACCTGGCCGCCCTGCACGTCGTAGAAGCGGAACAGAAGCCTGGAAATGGTCGACTTGCCGGCGCCGGAGGGGCCGACGATCGCCACCGTCTTGCCGGCCGGAACCTCGAAGGAGACGCCTTTCAGGATCTTGCGGTTAGGATCATAGGAGAAATGCACGTCGCGGAACTCGACCTTGCCGGGGCCGACCCTGAGCGGCTTCGCGTCCGGCTTATCGACGATCTCTTGGCGAACGTCGAGCAGGTCGAACATATGCTCGATGTCGGTCAGGCCCTGCCGGATCTCGCGGTAGATGAAGCCGATGAAATTGAGCGGCACCGAAAGCTGGATCAGCATGGCGTTGATGAAGACGAAGTCGCCGACGCTCTGCGTGCCGGCCTGCACCTCCAGCGCCGACATGCACATGACGATGACTGTGCCCAGGCCGAAGATCAGGCCCTGGCCGAAATTCAGCCAGCCGAGCGATGTCCAGGTCTTGGTCGCGGCGATCTCGTAGCGCGCCATCGAGTGGTCGAAGCGCTCGGCCTCCATGCGCTCATTGGTGAAATATTTGACCGTCTCGAAGTTCAAGAGCGAGTCGATCGCCTTGGTGTTGGCGTCGGTATCGCTGTCGTTCATGTCGCGGCGGATCGAGATGCGCCAGTCGCTGGCCTTGACCGTGAACCAGACATAGAGCCAGACGGTGACGGCGACCACGGCGACATATTTCCAGCCATAGGTGAAGGCGAAGATGCCGGCCGTCAGAGCGAATTCGAGGATGGTCGGCGCCGTGTTCAGCATGATGAAGCGCACGATCGTCTCGATGCCCTTGGTGCCGCGCTCGATGATGCGCGACAGGCCGCCGGTGCGGCGCTCCAGATGGAAGCGCAGCGACAGCTCGTGCATGTGGACGAAGGTGCGGTAGGCGAGCTGGCGCACCGCATATTGGCCGACGCGGGCAAATAGCGCGTCGCGCAACTGGTTGAAGCCGAGCTGGACCAGGCGCAGCACGTTGTAGGCGATGACCAGCGCCACGGGCGCGAGCAGGAAGGACGGCAGCGGCGGCGGGGTCTTGGAGGCATGGGCCAGCGCATCCGTCGCCCATTTGAAGAAATACGGGCCGGCGACCAAAGTGAGCTTGGCGACGACCAGAAGCAGCGTCGCCCACGTGACACGGGCTCTGAGATCGGCTCGCTCGGCCGGCCACATATAGGGCCAGAGATTGCGCAATGTGGTGAGGGTGCCGGCTTCGGCGGATACGGTCTTTTCGGCCACTAGTCTTGCCTTTTGGGTAAACTGCCGGGGCAGCAGGAAGCAATGAGTTGGTTGAGCGAGGCGGAGACGCCCGCAAGCGCGGTATGGTCGACCGCGTAGCGCGAGCGCTGGCGGTCGGTCTCGAAGCGGACGAGCCCCGCCTCGACCAGGACCTTCAGGTGCTGCGAAACGGTCGACTGGGCGAGATCGAGATGATCGACCACCTCACGGCACGAGCAGCATGAGCTGGCCGCAAGATGTTTCAGGATCTCGATGCGCGCCGGATGCGAGAGCGCCGCCAGGCGCAGCGCGATGGCGCGGCTGTCGGCGCAACGGCTTTCGGGGGATTCGGTCATCGTCCATCGCCGATAGACGATGGAGGATGAGAGGGCAAGCTAGGCGGATGGGTAGATTGAGGTGAGGCGCCCGCCATTCGCGTTCGTCATCCTAGGGCGGAGCGCCGCGCAGCGGCGCGGCGCAGACCCGAGGATCCTGTGTGTTGGTTCTGGTGTATGGTTGAGGTGGGAAGGAGACCGAGTGGATCGTGGTCGTCCTTTCGGACAGGCCGTGGCATGGCCCGGTCCCTTCCCACCGGTGAACCATCAACCTGAACAGT
>NZ_RZSB01000467.1:0-4829 GCF_004023285.1 Mesorhizobium sp. M2A.F.Ca.ET.067.02.1.1 | reverse complement strand
CTCTACGAGAAGGTCAAGGACTACATCCTGACCAACATCGGAACCGGCAAGTGGACCAAGGACAGCAAGCTGCCGTCCGAGAATGAATTCGTGGCCGCGCTCGGCGTGTCGCGCATGACCGTCCATCGGGCCTTGCGGGAATTGACCTCGGCCGGCTTCCTGATCCGGTTGCAGGGCGTGGGGACATTCATCGCGCCGCCAAAGCCACAATCGACGCTGATCGAGATCAACAACATCGCGGCCGAGATCGTCGCGCGCGGCAACAGGCATCGCTCCGAGGTTCTCGTCCTCGAAAGGATCACGCCGACCAAGGAGCTCTCGCTGTCCTTCGAATTCGCCAAGCGCGCGGCGATCTATCATTCGGTGGTGGTCAATTTCGAGAACGACCTGCCCGTGCAACTGGAAGAGCGCTTCGTCAATCCTCGCCTGATACCCGACTATGACAAGCAGGATTTCTCGAAGACGGCGACCTATGATTACCTGATGCAGAAGACGCCGGTGACCGAGGTCGAACATATCATTTCCGCGGTCCCGGCCGATGCCGAGACGGCGCGGCGCCTCGCCATCGACGTCGGCAGTTGCTGCCTTCTCCTGCATCGCCGGACATGGACCGGCGCGATCGTCGCCACCATCAGCAAGCTGACCTATGTCGGCAGCCGCTACTCGCTGGGCAGCCGCTATTCTCCGTCGCGCAAGACGTGAGACGGGTCGAATTGTTCACGCCTCCGGCGCCGGTCATGAAGGGGCAGGGATCGGCTTGCCCAAATGCTGCCAAGAGCACGGTAATCAGCCTCTCCAGCTTGTATATGCATGTATGTATTTTAGCCTTGACATCCATCGTCGCCGACGTTGAATATCGTTTCACTCCCGTCGACGTGGCAGGTAAGACGCCGAGGCACAGTGCCGCAAGAAGCAGAAGCCGCATTCTCACCGGATGGGAAGCTTGGTTCAAAAAAGCGCTCTGGATCATCAAGGGGAACAAAGATGATGCTTAACCTCACAGGACAATTCCGTGCGCTCGTGGTAGCGGCGACCATCGGCTTCGCCCCGCTCGCCCACGCCGCCGATACGGTCATTCCCGCGACGCCCGAGGCCGGATCGTTCAAGATCGGCATTGAGCCGTGGCTGGGCTACGGCCAGTGGCATGTCGCCGAAGCCAAGGGCCTGTTCAAGGCGAGCGGTCTGTCGGACGTCCAGATCGTCAATTTCACCGAGGACAAGGACATCAACGCCGCCCTGGCGAGCGGCCAGCTCGATGCGGCGAACATCGCCACCCACACCGCCATGGGCATGGTCGCGGCCGGCCTGCCGGTCAAGATCGTGCTGCTGCTCGACGTCTCGATGACGGCCGACGCCATGATCGCCGGCAAGGACGTCAACTCGGTCGCCGATCTCAAGGGCAAGCAGGTCGCCTTCGAGGAAGGCACGACCAGCGACATCCTGCTGAAATACGCGCTGTCCAAGAACGGCATGTCGATCGCCGACGTCCAGCCGGTGCCGATGCCGGCCGCCGATGCCGGCAGCGCGTTGATTGCCGGCCGCGTCCCGGTCGCGGTCACCTATGAGCCCTATCTCACCACGGCCAGGGCGCAGAACAAGGATGTCAAGCTTCTCTTCACCGCCGGCGAGGATCCGGGCCTGATCAGCGACGTGCTGGTCGTGCGCGACGAGGTGATCAAGTCGCGGCCTGGCCAGGTGCTGGCCATGATCAAGGCCTGGGACGCGGCGCTCAAGGACTACAATGCCGACACGCCCGGCGGCCGCGCCATCATCTCCAAGGCGGTCGGCTCGAGTGTCGAGGATCTGAATACGGCGTTCGAAGGCGTGCGTTATTATTCGCTTGCCGAGAACAAGGGCGCGCTGACGGGAGACTTTTCCACCAAGACATTCGCCGACGTCGAGGCCGCCGCCAAGAATGCCGGGCTGCTTCAGGCCGACGTGACGCCGGAGCAGATGATCGATCCGGCCTTCGTCAAGGCCGCACAATAGGGCGGTTCGTGGCGGCCGCCGAGATGTCCGATGAGCCTGCCGGCAAAGCGAGCCCGCCTGGCCCGGCGACGGGACCTGCCGCCAGGCAGGCGATGCGTCGGCGCCGATCCTCCGGGATCGGCGCGCCCATCGCGCGCTCCCGCTTCCTGATCATCGCCGTGGCCGTCTTTGCCGGTCTCGGCCTCGCCTGGTGGGCGGCGACGGGGCTCGACCTGGTCAAGCCGATCTTCCTGCCGTCGCCCGCCAGCGTGGCGACGCAACTCGGCAAGCTCTGGGCCGACGGCACGCTGCTCACCGATATCGAGGCCTCGATCTACCGTATTTCGGTCGGCTTCCTCATCGCCTCGGTGCTCGCCATTCCGATCGGCGTGCTGATCGGCAGCTTCCGGACCTGGGAAGCGGCCATCGAGCCGCTGGTCGATTTCATCCGCTATATGCCGGTCGTTGCCTTCGTGCCGCTCTCCATCCTGTGGGCGGGCACGAGCGACGTCCAGAAATTCCTGATCATCTTCATCGGCACCTTCTTCCAGCAGGTGCTGATGATCATGGACAACGTCAAGCGCGTGCCGGCCGACTTCGTCGGTCTCGGCAGGACGCTCGGCCTGCCGGACCGCAAGATCCTGACGCGCATCGTGGTGCCCAGCGCCTTGCCGGGCATCTGGGATACGCTGCGCATCAGTCTGGGCTGGGCCTGGACCTGGCTGGTGCTGGCCGAGCTCGTCGCCGCGACGTCCGGCCTGGGCTATCGCATCACCGTCTCGCAGCGCTATTTCCAGACCAACACCATCATCGGCTACATCCTTCTGCTCGGCATCCTCGGCCTGATCACCGACCAGGTCATGAAGGCGCTGGGCAAGGTGCTGTTCCGCCAGGACAGCCGTTCATGACGAGGTCCGGCCGATGAATTCCCCCAAACTGCGGATCAAGGGCCTCCACAAGAGTTTCGGCACCGGAGCGCGGCGCACCGAAGTCCTGCGCGACATCAACCTCGACCTCGCCGACAACGAGTTCGTGTCGCTGGTCGGCACGTCGGGCTGCGGCAAGAGCACGCTGCTGTCGATCGTCGCCGGACTGCAGGATTTCGACTCGGGCGATCTCGACATCGACGGGGCGCCGATCCTGAAGCCGGGCCTCGACCGCGGCGTCGTCTTCCAGTCCTATACGCTGCTGCCCTGGCTGACGGCGCAGCAGAACATCGAGTTCGCCCTCAAGGCCGCCGGCCATGACCGCGCCACCTGCCGCAGGATCGCGCTTGAGCATCTCGATCTGGTCAAGCTCCCGCACTCGGCCAATCTCTATCCATCCGAACTTTCGGGCGGCATGAAGCAGCGCGTCGCCATTGCGCGCGCTCTTTCCTATCGTCCCAAGATGCTCTTGATGGATGAGCCCTTCGGTGCGCTCGATGCCCTGACCAGGCATCAGATGCAGGAACTGCTCACCCAGATCTGGGAGGAGCACAGGCTGACCGTGCTCTTCGTCACCCACGACGTCGAAGAAGCCGTCTATCTGTCGGACCGCATTGTCGTGATGGGCATCGGCCCCGGGCGCATCATGCGGACTTTTGACGTCGACATCGAGCGCCCGCGGCGCGAGGAGGTCATGGAGAGCGCCGCCTTCATGGACCTGCAGCGCAATGTCCACAAAGCCATTCGCGAGGCCTCCAAGCGCCCGGAAATGGCTTAGAGGGTGCTTTGATCGCTCGGCCCGCAGATTGGTGACGCGCAACGGACCTTTGCAAGGAGAGCCACCTGCCGCTCTGGTCCGTTGCGCGCCGCGCCCGGTCGGTTTGGCCGGCCGTGCGGTTTCAGAAAAGCTTGGCGGTCGCCATGCAAAACACCGTGATGACCAGCAACCCGCCGGCGATGCGTTCGCCTCTGGTCATTTTCGCCCGCAGTTGCGTTTGCGTCGCTTGATCGGCGCCAGCCAGTTGCCGGCTGGCGGAGGCGACGAGCGCGCCCTGCACGCCGGCGGCGATCAGCGCCGTCACAATGCCGAGCGCCAGCGCCTTCTCCATTGGGCCGAATGCGCCCTCATGGAAGAAATACCAGAGCAGTATGCCGGTCAGGAACACCACGCCGGAGGCGCCGAGCTGCGGCCGGATGAAGCGCTCCGCCTTGATCTCCGGATCGCGGGCGACCGCAATGGTCGTGCCGGCCCAGAACACTCCGGCCATGACGTGCAGGCCGATGACGACGATATAGATATATTGCATGACCGCATTCCTCTCTGCCGCCCGCCGCACGTCGCTGCCATGTCGCGACGCCCTCAATAAGACAAAGTTAGATATCTAATGATTAGATGTCAATTAATGGAGCCGAGCTTCACGTTCTCATTGCATGCTCTACTGTCACGTCATGACACCATTTGACCGCCCGCCCGTCGGCATGAACCTCGCCCGCACCTCGAAAGTGGTGGCGCAGGCCTTCGATGCCGCGCTGGTCGAGGCCGGCGGCACGCTGCCGGTCTGGCTGACCTTGTTGTCGGTCAAGTCGAAGGAACTGGCCAACCAGCGCGAGCTTGCCGGCATGATCGGCATCCAGGGCGCGACACTGACGCATCACCTCAACGCCATGGAGACGCAGGGCTTGCTGACGCGCCGCCGCGATCCGGAAAACCGCAGGGTCCATCAGGTGGCGCTGACTGTAGCCGGAGAAGCGCTGTTCGAGAAACTCCGTCTCGCGGCCGTCGCCTTCGACAAGCGGCTGCGGGCCGGCATTCCCGATGACAGGCTGGCCGAATTCGCCGAGGTGCTTGCGATGCTCAGGCGGAACGCCGAGGCGCCTCAGTCGTAGCCCGCTATCGCCCCAAAGGCGTAGTGACGCAGCCTGAGCGCCGTGATC
>NZ_RZSB01000466.1:0-4843 GCF_004023285.1 Mesorhizobium sp. M2A.F.Ca.ET.067.02.1.1 | reverse complement strand
ATCTCCAAGGAGACCAACGCTTATGCCTGGCTCAGGCGCACCATCGAGCAACTGGCCGAGGGCGACAATCCGGAGGATTTCCTCGAGAACACCAAGCTGGAGCTGTTCCAGGACCAGGTATTCTGCTTCACGCCCAAGGGCATGCTGATCGCGCTGCCGCGCGGCGCCACGCCGATCGACTTCGCCTATGCCGTCCACACCGATGTCGGCGACACCTGTGTCGGCGCCAAGGTCAATGGCCGCATCATGCCGCTGATGACGGAATTGAAGAATGGCGACGAGGTCGAGATCATCCGCTCCAAGGCGCAGGTGCCGCCCGCCGCCTGGGAATCGGTCGTGGTCACCGGCAAGGCGCGCGCCGCCATCCGCCGCGCCACCAAGAACGCGATCCGCAAGCAATATTCCGGTCTCGGCGCCCGTATCCTGGAACGCGCCTTCGAGCGCGCCGGCAAGACCTTCACCAAGGAGAGCCTGAAGCCGGTTCTGCACCGGCTGGCGCGCAAGGATATCGAGGATGTTCTGGCTTCCGTCGGACGCGGCGAGCTGAGCTCAACCGACGTCATGAAAGCGGTCTTCCCCGACTACAAGGACGAGCGCGTCACGGTCGCGCCGCCCAAGCAGCGCGAGGAAGGCTGGTCGAAGATCCGCAACGCCGCCGGCATGCTGTTCCAGATGCCCGGCACTCGGGCCGCGCGCAAGGGCAAGGACCAGCCGCGCGACGGCGCGGTGCCGATCCGCGGCGTGCGCGGCGACCTGCCGGTGCGCTTCGCGCCGGAAGGCGCCGTGCCCGGCGACCGCATCGTCGGCATCATCCAGCCTGGAACCGGCGTCACCATCTATCCGATCCAGTCGCCGGCGCTGCAGGCCTTCGACGACCAGCCCGAGCGCTGGATCGACGTGCGCTGGGACATTGACGAACGCACCAAGGAACGTTTTCCGGCGCGCATCTCGGTCACCGCCATCAACGCGCCTGGTTCGTTGGCCGACATCGCCCAGGTGGTGGCGTCCAACGACGCCAACATCCACACGCTGTCCATGATACGCACGGCGCCCGATTTCACCGAGATGCTGATCGATCTCGAAGTCTGGGACCTGAAGCACCTCAACCGCCTGCTGTCGCAGCTCAAGGACAATTCGAGCGTCAGCGACGCGCGGCGCGTCAATGGCTAGATGAAGATTGAACGGGGGACCAAATGAACACTGACGAAGTGCTGGGCATTTTCCGCGAGGCCGGCGCCGTTCTCGAAGGTCATTTCATCCTGACGTCCGGCCTGCGCAGCCCGGTCTTCCTGCAGAAGGCCCGCGTCTTCATGCATGCCGACAAGACCGAGCGCCTGTGCAAGGCGCTGGCCGAGAAGATCCGGGAAAGCGTGCCCGGAAAGATCGACTATGTCGTCGGCCCGGCCATTGGCGGCCTGATCCCGGCCTATGAGACCTCGCGCCACCTCGGCGCGCCGGCCATCTGGGTCGAGCGGGAAGGGGGCGAGTTCAGGCTGCGCCGCTTCGAGATCGCCAAGGGCTCGCGCGTCGTCATCGTCGAGGACATCGTCACCACCGGCCTGTCGATCCGCGAGACAATCGACTGCCTGCGCGAGATCGGCGCGGAGGTCGTCGCGGCCGCATGCATCATCGACCGCTCGGCCGGCAAGACCGATGTCGGCGTGCCGCTGGTCGCGCTCGCCGAATATGAGGTGCCGGCCTATCCTGCCGACCGCCTGCCGCCGGAACTCGCCGCCATTCCCGCTATCAAGCCGGGAAGCCGCAACATCTGACTCAAGTTTGTTCGCGTGACGGCGGGCAGTTTAGCGGCTGACTCCGCGGCTCGCTATCGGGGCCAATCCACGTACGGCCGAACCTGCTTCGCCGCCCGGGGCGTTGTCGGTCCACGGATCGGCCGCCGTTTCGTCGGCCATACCAGCGGCGATGATAAATGGATGGATTTCGACGACGCTTTCGAACACGCCGCGCCCGGCGTCATACTCGACGTGGGTGATTGCTCCCATGAACTCCCTGTAGCGTTGCACGTTTAGTCACCTACGAAGATAATGCCAAGCTTTGCGCCGCGCTTGCGAGCGCATTCATCGGCTGACGAGCCCCGCCGCCATCGTCACTGCGACGGCGGTGAGGATGACGCCCGAGATGAGATCGAAGATGCGCAGGTTAGCGCGGTTTCGAAGCAGCCAAGCCATGAGGCCGCCACCCAGCGTGTAGCCGTAGCAGGCGAGCGCGGCCATCAGGATCAGCGCCATGACGAATTCGAGCCTGGCGCGGCCGGCGGCGAAGGACTGGCCGAGCGCCGCCGGCACGAGCAGCAACTCGACATAGGTCAGCGGGTTCATCCACACCACGCCCATGACGCGGGCAAGACAGGAGCGCCCGCTCTCGGCGTGTGCGGAACGCTGCTCGACGCCACCGGCGGCGGAGGCGGCGCGGAAGGACTGCAGCGCGAACCATGCCACTGCCGCGAGGCCAAGCCAGGAGAGGGCCGTGCGGACAGCCGGATCGAGCCCGGCGATCGAGCCGCCCAGCAGGTAAGAGGCGGAGATCAGCGCGACGTAAGTGCCCCATACCAGGCTTGCCACGAATATCGCCCGTCCGCGCAGCAGGCCCTCGCGGATCATCATCAGGTTGTTTGGTCCGACCGAGGCCATCGAGGCCATGCCGAGCGCCAGCCCGACCTGGAATCCGTTCGCATCCACCAGGCTCATGGCGTTTCCTCCAGCGACGCATGACCGCCTCTATCGGCCGGTCGCGCTAAGGACAAAGTCAGATAGAGAATGGGCCGGAAAGGGCTGGCTTAGTGCGACCGGTAATTTCCGACGGGGAGGCGCTCCGGCGGACAATCCATCTCCGCCGCTCCTTTGAGGAGGCCAGTTCCAAGCGGCGCGCGAAGCCGGTGACTGTTTCTCGGAACCTGGACAATGGTGTGAAAAGCCGGGAAGCGGCTCGGCCGGGTACAAGCATGGCTCCAGCGAGCAACGAGCCACCTTGCGCCAATCCGGTCGCCATGAGCCGCCGATGCAACTCATCCACAGAAGGTTTTTGCCCGTAGATCTTGCCTTGATCGAGCGAGACGATCATCAACGGTGACATTTGAGCCCCTCGGTTCAATGCTGAAGTTAACGAGGGGCACTTTGCGCCAGAGGGACCGTTTGGCTCCTTTGGCCGAGTGTAAAAAATTCTAAAAAGATATGAGAAACCGAGGCTGCCCGCGCCAGCAATTCCCGCGCCGGCTCACCGCCAAGAAACATGTTGCAGCGATCAGTATCCAATATGCGGCGCCGTAATGTGCATTGGGGGCAAGGGATTTCCGGCGAAGTGCTTGCCGATCAAAGGTGCGCTATCAGATATTATCCCTCTTCAAGGCCGGCCAGCCGCAGCCCTTCAAGCACGACGCCGATCCGCTCCGGGATCATGGCAGGCTGGCCCGCTCTGATCGTCGCGATCGTAACGCCTGGAGAGAGCTTGCTCAGCGCCTCGACAAATCGGCGGGCCTCGTCCATGCGCCCGAGATAGGCGCCGGCAGCGGCCAACATCCAGAGCATGGCGTCGAAGTTCGGATTGCGGGCCAGCGCACGGGAAGCCGACGCCAGCGCTTCTTCATAGTTACCGAGAATGACATGCGCATGGGCAATTCCGCAGAGCGCTATATGCGCAATTTGATCGCGAGGCATCAGCCGGTTCGCTCGGTGGAAACAGGCAAGCGCGTCCTCGACGCTCCCGCAATGGAGATGACCCACGCCCGCCGAAGTGACGACCGTCAGGTTGTTGGGGTTGGCGTCAACCGCGGATTGAAGGACGGCCATGCCCCAGTCGTAGTCTCTGACGACCTGAAGCAGCGCCATGGCGCAATGCGTCATCACTATCGCATCGCCGGCCGCATGTTCCAGCCCGCGCCGGGCGAAGTCTGCGCATCTTTCCCTGTCGTCGGGCCCGAACGGCGGCCAGCCCATCGTTATGCGGTGTTCTAGCGCCCAGGCTGCGTGAGCCAGGAATTGGGGATTGTCCGGCTCAAGTGCGAGGCCCTGTGTCAGAAGGGCATAGGCTTCTGCATTCCCCCGTTTGGATTCCGACAGGATCTTGGCCCGTGCCTGAAGATAGACGTCATAGGCGGCGATGCTTCCGGGCCGCTCCCGCCGCGAACGTTCGATCTCGGCCCATTCGATCTCCGGCCCGACCACGGTTGCGACCGCTTCTGTGATCCTGTCCTGGAAATCGAACACGTTGTCGAGGGCGCCATCGAGGTTCTGCGCCCACAGATGCGCGCCGGTGCTCCCTTGGATTAATTGGGCCGTGATTCTGAGCCGGTCGCCCGAACGCCGCACGCTGCCCTGGAGGACGTAGCGGACATCGAGTTCCTTCGCCACTTGCCGCACGTCTACGGCCCGGCCCTTGTAGACGAACGAGGAGTTACGGGCGATCACCGCGAAACTCTTGAAACGGCTGAGCGCGGTGATGATGTCGTCGACCACGCCGTCGGCGAACCAGTCCGGCTCGGAATCGCCACCAAGGCCCTCGAAGGGCAGCACGGCAAGTGCCGGCTGTGCGGGAAGCGCAACCATGTCCTCGCCACGCCTCGAAGTCAGCATGCGGTAGCCGATCCGCGGTACAGTCGCGATCCACTCGCGGCCGTCCGGGTCGACTCCAAGCAGCTTACGCAGGGTGGCGATCTGGACGGAGAGGTTTCCCTCCTCCACCGCCATGCCAGGCCACACGCTATCCATCAATTCTTGCCTGCTGACGACACCGCCCTCAGCCTTGAGCAGCGCCTCGAGGAGCGCAGCGCCTTTTTGACCGAGCGCGATCGGTTTGCCGTCCCGCCGCAGCTCTCCAAGGGCGGGGG
>NZ_RZSB01000465.1:0-4853 GCF_004023285.1 Mesorhizobium sp. M2A.F.Ca.ET.067.02.1.1 | reverse complement strand
GTGCAGGCGATGGTCGGACGAATCCTGTCCGGCGAGCTCTATGCCGGCGAGAAGCGCAAGGCGCGGCCGATGGGTAAGAAGATCCTGAGCGTCGAGAACCTGTCGATGGGCAATACGGTCCGAAACACCTCCTTCTCGGTGTTCGCGGGGCAGGTCACCGGCATGTTCGGCCTGGTCGGGGCGGGGCGGACGGAGACGATGAAGATCGTCGCCGGCGTCTTGAAGCGCGACTATTTCCACGGCGGCACCGTACGCTTCGAGGACCGGCCGGTCCGTTACCGCACGCCCCGGCCCGCTGTGCGCGACGGCATCGTCTATGTCACCGAGGACCGCAAGATCGAAGGCTTCTTCGAGACCATGACGATTGCCAGCAACGTCCAGCTCGGCGCGCTGGCGATCGGCACCAATCCGCTGACCGCGGTCACACCGCGCAATGCGCGCGAGCTTGCCACGGCCTGGACCAAGCGACTGGGCGTCAAGGCGATCGATGCCGATGCGCGCGTCATCGAGCTGTCGGGCGGCAACCAGCAGAAGGTCGTGCTGTCCAAGGCGCTCATCCAGAAGCCGAAGCTGGTCGTCCTCGACGAGCCGACGCGCGGCGTGGATGTCGGCACCATCGTCGAGATCCACAGCTTCATCAACGAGCTTGCCGACAGCGGCATGGCGGTGGTGGTGATCTCGTCCTATTTGCCTGAGATCCTGGCTCTCTCGGATCGTATTCTCGTTGCCCGGCAGGGGCGCGTCGTCGAGGAGATGGACATCGCCGAGGCCACCGAAAGCCGCATCATGTACGCGGCCGTGCACTGAACAGGCCGGCCCCGGCCGCCCGGCTCAGTGCAGGCCTGGGCGACGGGACCTACCACCTGTTCGTCGGCAGGACGAACATCTGCGCGATCTGGACATGCGGCGGTTGGCTCAGCGCGAAAATCACGCAGCGCGCCACGTCCTCGGGGTCAAGCGCCATGCCGAAGCGCTCGAAATATTGCCGCGCCGCTTCCTCGTCGCCGCGGTGGCGGGTCGTGACGATGCTGGTGCGCGTCAGGCCGGGCATGATCTCGATGACCCGCAGCGGCGTCTCCGCGAGCTCACCGCGGATGATGTCGCTCAGCATGTGCACGCCGGCCTTGCTGGCTGAGTAAGGCGCCTGCTCGGGCACGATCCGGAGCGCGCTGATCGAGCTCATGTTGACGATGTCGCCGCGGCCGCGCGCGACCATGCCGGGCAGGATCGCGCGCGTGACGCGCATCAGGCCGATCAGATTGGTCTCGATGATGGCAGACCAATCATCCGCCGATCCCTGGTCGAAACGGATGCGGCCGCCGATATCGTGGCCGGCATTATTGACCAGTATGTCGATGTCGCGGAATTCCGCCGGCACCTGTTCCAGGCAAGCGTCGACGGCCGACGCGTCGGTGATGTCCAGCGGGAGCGCAAAGACCTCGCCGCCCAGTTGGCTTGCCAACGCCTGAAGCGCCTCGGCCTGCCGGTCGGCAAGCACGATGCGCGTGCCGTCGGCCTGGAGGCTTGTCGCGATGGCTCGGCCGATGCCGCTCGCGGCGCCGGTGACGAAAGCTGTCTTTCGCCGAACTGTCATTCAGCCTCCTCCATGCGCCTTCCCGCTCAAGCCGCTCTTCGCGGCCTGGCCTTTTCCTTGGTGGCGCAGAGCGGCATCAGCCGGCCGGCATCCTTCTTGGACTCCAGCCGGTCGATGAAGTCCTCGATCGACCTTGCGGCCTCGCCGCCCACGATCGGCGCGGCGGCCGACCTGAAGCGCTCGCGGATTTCGGCTTCGGTCGCCGGGATCACATCCGGAAGCCCCATCGACAGCTGCCGCCCGTCCCCGAGCACGACATCGATGCTGGCGCCCTGCTTGGCCGGAAACTGTGCCGTCAGTTCGTCGCTCGCCGAGAGGTCGCTGGCATCGATCAGCCGCAGCGTCTCCTTATCCCGCAGGTCCCTGTAGTTGTCTTCCGAGAGACGGCCGCTGGCGAACACCGCTGCAACGCCATAAGGAATGCTCATCTTGGCCTGGAGTGAACGCTCGAAGGGGCCGGTGTTGTCACAACCCGGATAGGCCGCCGCGGCGGCGGGGACACGGATGTGGATCCGCTCGACGGGGGCTGCGCCGGGACCGATCATCTCGACGAGCTTGAGCGCGGTCTGGCAGGCCGTCTGGGCGAAATTACAGGCAGGCGCGGCCTTGTGGTAGACCGCCAGGATATCGGCCTCGCCGTCGGGGAAGAGCTGCACCGGCCCCCGCATCGGCCGGCGCGCGAAGGCGGCGAAGTAACCGGATTTTCCCTCAAGCACGTCCGGGCTGCCATAGGCACCGGCGGCCGCAAGCTGGACCGCCATCCAGGCGTTGCGCGCGGCAAAGCCCGGATGAAAGAACATGTCCGATCCGCCGCTCTTCGGCCACTGGTTGAGGCCGGACGACGTGTTGGCGGCAAAGGCGATCGTGGCCGCGGTCTGTTCCTTGTCGAGGCCGATGAGCCGCGCGGCGCCACATCCCGCGCCGATCGGAGCCACCAGCCCCGTCGGCCTGAACAGTCCCGAAAGCTCGCGGTCGATCAGCATTCGGCCCAGCCGCCCGCCGACCTCATAGGCGACGATTGCCGCCCGCAGCAGGTCGATCCCCGAAACCGCCTTCGTTTCGGCGAGCGCCAGCAGCAGCGGCCAGACGACAACGCCGTGATGGCATACGGATCCGGCGTGCATGTCCTCGCGGACCAGCCCATGCCCCTTGACCGCATTGACGAAGGCCGCGTCCGCCGGCGTGGCCTGCCGGCTTTCGCCAATGATGTGGCCGCCGCGCGCCGGCGTCACCGCGGCCAGCGCTTGCTGGCTCGGATCGAGCGCGGACGCCTCGAAGGCGCAGCCGAGGAAATCGAGCAGACAAAGCTTTGCCTTGGCGGTGACGGCAGGACTGAACACTTCCAAGGGCAGGCCGGCCAGCGTGTCGGCCAATTGCTTCGTGAAGCTTGCCATTCCCCAGTCCTCCGCGATTCCCACCTTCAGGCGCGGATTTCTATTCCCGCCCATTCTTCGACGATGCGTACCATCGAAGTGAAGTCCGAGTCCGGTCCGAAACG
This sequence comes from Mesorhizobium sp. M2A.F.Ca.ET.067.02.1.1, assembly GCF_004023285.1. Taxonomy (NCBI): domain Bacteria; kingdom Pseudomonadati; phylum Pseudomonadota; class Alphaproteobacteria; order Hyphomicrobiales; family Phyllobacteriaceae; genus Mesorhizobium; species Mesorhizobium sp. M2A.F.Ca.ET.067.02.1.1. The sequence continues at coordinate 1,761 of NZ_RZSB01000465.1, read as the reverse complement.
GGCATTCGTGGCGGCGAGCATCTGTCTTACCAGCGAGCCCGCGACCATCGGCACGCCGAGATTCTCCGCCTCGTCGACGCACATGCGAACGTCTTTGTAGGAGAGGGCGGTGGCGAAGCCGAAATCGAACGTTCCCGGCAGCACAGCGCGGGGAAACTTGTCCTGGGTGGCGCTGTTGCGGCCGCTCGAGGCATTGATAATGTCGCACATGATGCGCGGGTCCAGCCCGGATTTCACACCCATCGCCAGCGCCTCGGCCGAGAGCAGGATGACGGCCGCCGCGATCATGTTGTTGCCGAGCTTGGCGACCTGCGCGGTGCCCGCATTCTCGCCACAATAGAACCGCTTGCCGAAATTGGCCAGCACAGGGTCGATCTCATCGAACACCGACTTCTTGCAAGAGACCATTACCGCGAGCGAGCCGCTGCTGGCTCCGGCGATGCCGCCAGAAACCGGCGCGTCGACCCAGGCGATGCCGCGGCCGGCCAGCTCCGCCGCGATGGTCTTGGCCATGCTGGGCCCGGTCGTTGACAGGTCGATTACCACTTTGGCTTTCGCGCCCGATATCAAGCCATCGGCGCCGAGCACGACCTCCTTGACGATCGGCGGCGTCGGCAGGCTGCAGAACACCACCTCGGCCTCGTCGGCGACGGCGGCGGCCGTGGCGGCCACGCTTATAGAATTGCCCGGCAGGTCCGCGGCGGCATCCGGCCTGGCGTCATGGACGATGACATGGTGGCCCGCTTCAGCAAGCCGTCTTACCATGGGCGCGCCCATGCGGCCGAGCCCAACGAACCCAAGCGTTCGAGTCTGCAAAGTTTTTACTCCGGGAAGGCCGCCTCGTGCAGACGGCCATGGGCTAGCAAATAAGCCAATTCCGGAGCGCAGCATAAGCTTCGCTCGCCGCATAACAGCTTTGCAAGGCGCCGGCTGGGCCTCCCTTGTCAACCGTCGCTCTGTGTCCCAAACTCAGGCGTTTGCCGCGTGCTCCAACAATGCGGTTACCGCATTCGAGCCAGAGGCCGCACTTTAATGTTCGATCTGAAGCAACTGCAGCTGTTCACCGCCGTGGCCGAGTTCGGCAGTTTCTCGCGCGCGGCGGTGGCGCTTTCGATCAGCCAGCCGGTGCTCAGCCGGCAGATCAAGGCGCTCGAGGACAAGGTCGGCGTCGCGCTGCTTTATCGCAATGGCCGCGGCATCGTGCTTACGGAAGCCGGCAAGATTCTGCAAAGCTACGCAGTGGCCCTGCTTGAGCAGGCCGCGCGCGCCGAGACGGAACTGGCGGCGCTGCGATCGAACCCGCGTGGCACGATCGTGCTCGGAATGCCGCCCTCGGTCGGCGTCGTGCTGACGGCGCCCCTGGTACAGAATTTCCGCGCCCAGTTCCCGCAGGTAAGCCTGAGGGTGATCGAAGGCTTCAGCGGCCATCTGCTCGAATGGCTGGTGATGGGCAAGATCGACGTCGCTGTCCTGTACAACGCGCCGAGGATGAACAATCTCCTGGCCGAACCCATACTGCGCGATGAGCTATTCCTGCTCGGCGCGAAGAACGATCCGCACAATCTCGGCCCCGGTCCCGTCGACGCCGACGTGATGTCCCGGCTGCCGATGATCCTGCCGGCGAGGCCGCATGGGCTGCGCGTGGTGCTGGATCACATCCTCGGATCCGCCGGCATCGAGCCCAACATCGAGGTCGAGGTCGACGCCATGCCCTCGACCTTGCGGCTGGTCGAGGCGGGGATAGGCTACACTATCCTGTCC
>NZ_RZSB01000464.1:0-4857 GCF_004023285.1 Mesorhizobium sp. M2A.F.Ca.ET.067.02.1.1 | reverse complement strand
ATATAGACGTTTTTCACATCGCCCACCCTGACGCCGTTGAACAGCACCAGGCTGCCGCGGCTGAGGCCGGAGGCCGAGCCTGGGATGCGCACGCGCAGCATCGCCGTTTCGCCCCTGTCGCCGATGGCGGCCGTCCAATAGACGAAGGCGAAGGCCGCCAGGATCGCGCCCAGCGTGAAGATGCCGACGATGACGTAGTTGGCTCTTGTTTCCATCGCCCCACTTATCGCTATGCGCGCGCCGCAAGATCAAGTTGCCGGGCGCGTTTTCCGCGGAAATAGGATTTCACCCACGGCTCATCGCTCTTCAGCATGTCGTCGATCGTGCCTTCCACCAGAACCCGCTTCTTGCCGAGCACCGCGACGTGGTCGCAAGCGGTGAACAGCGTGTCGAGGTCGTGCGTGACCATGTAGACGGTGAGATCCATCGTGTCGCGCAGCTTGACGACCAGTTCGTCGAACTCGGCTGCGCTGATCGGATCGAGCCCGGAGGTCGGTTCGTCCAGAAAGACGATGTCGGGATCGAGCGCAAGCGCACGCGCCAGCGCCGCGCGCTTGATCATGCCGCCGGAAAGTTCGGACGGGAATTTCTGCGCGGCGTCGGTCGGCAGCCCGACCAGCTCGATCTTGAGCATGGCGAGCTCATCCATCAGCGCCTTGGGCAGGTCGAGATATTCGCGCATCGGCACCTGCACGTTCTCCAGCACCGTCAGCGCCGAAAACAGCGCCCCATGCTGGAAGAGGACCCCAAGCCGCATATCGATGCGCAGGCGATCGGCGTCGCTTGCCTTGTCGACATCGACGCCGAACAGGCTGATCGTCCCCGACTGCTTCGGCATCAGCCCCAGTATGGTGCGCAGCAGCACCGATTTGCCGGCGCCGGAGGCGCCGACAAAGCCGAGGATCTCCCCGCGCTTGATGTCGAGCGAAAGCTTGTCGAGGATCAGCTTGTCGCCGATCGCGACGGTGACGTCGCGAACCGAAAGCACGATCTCGCCATCGTTTGTGTGCTCCGCTGCCGTGGTGCCGTTGCCGTTCGCCATCTCAGAAGCCGATCGCTGCGTAGAACATGGCGAAAAGCCCGTCGAGGATGATGACGATGAAGATCGACTTCACCACCGAAGCGGTGACGTGCAGGCCGAGCGATTCGGCGCTGCCGCCGACTTTCATGCCCTCGACAGACGCAATGATCCCGATGGTCAGGGCCATGAACGGCGCCTTGATCAGGCCGGCGAAGATGGTGCTCAGATCGATGGCGACGCGCAGCCTGTCGATGAACGCGGCCGGCGGGATATCGGAATAGAGCCAGGCGGCGACGATGCCGCCGCCGAGCGCCGCGAAATTGGCGATGATGGTGAGGCATGGCAGCCCGATCACCAGCGCGACGAGCCGGGGAAACACCAGCACACCGATCGGATTGAGGCCGATCACCTTGAGCGCATCGACCTCCTCGCGCATTTTCATCGAGCCGATCTCGGCGGTGATGGCGCTGCCCGAACGTCCCGCGAGCATGATCGCCGTCATCAGCACGCCGAGCTCGCGCAGGATCAGCACGCCGACGAGGTCGACGACGAAGATATTGGCGCCGAAATAGCTGAGCTGATAGGCGCCCTGCTGGGCGACGATGGCGCCGACGATGGCCGACATCAGCACCACCACCGGGATCGCGCCGACGCCCATGCGATCGATCTGGTTGAAGATCGCGGCCGGATTGACTGCGTGACCGCGCCCGAGCTTCATCTGCGCGCCACGGATCGTGGCGCCGAGGATATTCATCGAGGCGAAGAAATCGTCGCGCATCTCGTAGACCCGCCGGCCAACCAGCTCCAGAGCGCGCAGGATGATGTTGGGCGGCCCGGACGGGCCCGATTCGGGCTCGCGGCGGACCGCGTCGCCGACGGCGCCGAGCAGGATCGAGGCGACCTCGCTTTGCCCCTGCAAATGGACCTCGACGCCTTTCTTCTCGAAGGCGCTGGCCAGCCGGTCGATCAGCCAGGCCCCGGCCGTGTCGATCTTTTCGATGTGGGAAAGATCGAGCATCAGCTGTTTCGCGCCGCTTCTCTGCTCGATCTTGCGCATGTCCGCATCGACCGCCGCCACGGTGCGCGTCGTCCACACGCCGGAAAACGCGCAGCCCAGCACCCCGCCCTCTTCGCCCACGGTGACGCGCGGTCGATGCTCGCCGTTCTCGGCGGCCTCGCCGCTTGCGTCGCGTTTGCGGATGGTCAACATGGCGTCCTGTTTAGCGTGACGGGACTGGCGTGTCGATTTGCCGGCAGACTGGTGTCGCACAGCCGGAGAAGAAAATTATGACGCGTGTCATTTCGGTCGAAATGGAGCGATTCCCGATCGCCGGCACCTTCACCATCTCACGCGGATCCAAAACCGAGGCCGAAGTCATCACCGTAACGATCGCTGACGGGGGACGTTCCGGGCGCGGCGAGTGCGTGCCTTACAAGCGCTACGGCGAGACCATGGAGGGCGTATATGCCGCCATCGAGGTCATCCGCGACCAGATCGCTGGCGGCATCGACCGGACCGCACTGCTCGCTGCCATGCCCGCGGGCGCCGCGCGAAACGCCATAGATTGCGCGCTGTGGGATCTGGAAGCCAAGCTGACCGGCAAGCCCGTGGCGGCAGCGATCGGCGTCCTTCCGCCCAAGCCGCTGGAAACCGCCTACACGCTGTCGCTTGCCGAACCGGAAGCCATGGCCGCGCAGGCGCGCGCCAATGCCGCGCGGCCTTTGCTCAAGGTCAAGATCGGCGGCGACAACGACATGGCGCGGATTCGCGCGGTGACGGAGGCCGCCCCCGAAAGCCGCATCATCCTCGATGCCAATGAGGGCTGGACGGACCAAAATGTCGAGGCGAACCTGGCCTTCGCCGCTCAGCACGGCATCACGCTCATCGAGCAGCCGCTGCCGGCGGACAAGGACGACATCCTGCGCCGGATCGCGCATCCGGTGCCGATCTGCGCCGACGAAAGCGTGCATGCGGCAAAGGACCTCGACGCGCTGGTCGGTCTCTACGACGCCGTCAACATTAAGCTCGACAAATCCGGCGGCCTGACGGAGGCATTGAGATTGCGCGACCGAGCCCGCGATCTCGGCTTCGGCATCATGGTGGGCTGCATGGTCGGCCCCTCGCTCGCCATGGCGCCGGCGGTGCTCCTGGCGCAGGATGCCGACTTCGTCGACCTCGATGGCCCGCTGCTTCTCGCACGCGATCGCGAGCCCGGCCTCGTCTACCAGGGATCGCTGGTTTCACCCCCCAACAGGGAGCTTTGGGGCTGAGCGCGCGGCGAGACCGATCAGCGCCATGCCGATGACCGCGATCGGGATCATCGCCCAGAAACCATCGACGCCCAAGCGGTCGTAAAGCGGGCCGGAAGCAAGCGTCACCGCCGCCATGAAGAAGCCGTTGAAGAAATAGGCAATGCCCTGCGCCGCGCCCGTGCGCTCCTCGGAAACCGTCTCGCCGATCATCTTCTGCAGCCCGATCAACACCATCGCGACCGAGACCGAGTGCAGCGACTGGACCAGGAAGAAGCCGCCGACGCCAAGCCCGAGCGGCCAGACGAGCGGAAAGGCGATCCAGCGCACGATCGAGCCGATGCCGGCGATCACCATTACCTTGACCACCGAGACCGACGAAAAAATGCGGTTGAAAAACAGGAACATGCCGACCTCGGAGACCACGCCCCAGGCCCATAGCAGGCCGACGACGGAATCGCCGATGCCGATCGACTTCCAGTAGATCGAAACGAAGCCGTAGAGGAAGGCGTGGCTGGCGGTGATGACGCCGACACCGAGCGTGAAATAGAGGAAATAGGCGTTGAACAGGCTGGGGGCCTTATGCTGGATCTCGGTGGCCGACAGCGGCGAGGCCTTGCGCGGCCGCCCCATGCGCGGTGCCGCCAACGCCGCCACCAGGGCCGCGCCGAGCGCCACAAAGATGATCACCGGAACCGCCTGCGGGCCGGTGGCCGCCAGGATGAATCCACCCGCGATATTGGCGCACAGATAGGCGATCGAACCCCATTTGCGCATCGTCGTGTAATTCGAGCCGAAGCGGCGCACGCCCGACAGTGCCAGCGAATCGGCCATCGGTGAGTGCGGCGTCCAGACGATGGTGAGCAGCAGCGACACGGCAAGCACGATCGCGTAGGCGGCCGGCAGGAAATAGCCGGCCGAGACAACCATCGAGGCCGCGACCAGCGCGATATAGACATTGGCGCGGTCCTTCCCCCGGTCGGCAAGCGCCGTCAGCATCGGCGTCGTCACCACGCGCAGGAACATCGGCGCCGCCAGGATGACGGCGATCTGCTCGGCATGAAACCCCTTCGCCTGCAGCCAGAGCGGAAAATAAGGCAGATGCGTGCCCTGTGACACGAACAAGGTGGCGAAGATCAGGCTGATGCGCAGTTCGAAATGGCTGGGCTTGATGCGTTGTTCGGGCGAGAGCGGCGGCAGCGACATGAATCGATCCAATTACGCTGCAATCGACGGCCTGCAACGCGTTTCGATCCCTAACATGCGGCAAGGCAGGGCGGAACTGCCTGGACTAATCGATCAAGGGCAAAGCTGTTGAAGACCGCGTCCGGCACGGGATATGCCGCGCTTCGGCTTCAATGAACAACGCGCGCAAAGAGGCTCCAACCGCGGCCGATCTCTGATCGGCAGGCGCGTTCAGGCCGCTCGCGCCGCCCTGCCCTTGAGGTCGATAATGTCGACCGGAACCAACACATCCTTCCCAGTTGAAGATTCCGGCAGCACATGCGCCCAGGTCAGGATCTCCAGGCGGCCGTCGAAGTGCTCGACCGCCGCCGTGCAGCTTTCCACCCAGTCGCCGGTGTTGA
>NZ_RZSB01000463.1:0-4864 GCF_004023285.1 Mesorhizobium sp. M2A.F.Ca.ET.067.02.1.1 | reverse complement strand
GGTACGTCCTTCAAGTAACGGGTCGGGAAGCCGCCGCCCATATTGACCATCTTGAGCACGATGCCTTCCTCGGCGAGCGTCGCGAACACCTTCTTGGCGTCGCCCAGCGCGCGGTCCCAGGCCGACAGGTCGGTCTGCTGCGAGCCGACATGGAACGACACGCCATAGGCGTCGAGGCCGAGGCCCTTGGCATGGCGCAGCACGTCGACGGCCATCGCGGGCACGCAGCCGAACTTGCGCGACAGCGGCCACTCGGCGCCCTCGCCGTCGGTCAGCACGCGACAGAACACGCGCGAGCCGGGGGCGACGCGGGCGATCTTCTCCACCTCCTCCACGCAGTCCACGGCGTAGAGGCGAATGCCGAGCTGGTAGGCGCGTGCGATGTCACGCTCCTTCTTGATGGTGTTGCCGAAGGAAATGCGATCGGCCGGCGCGCCGGCATCCATCGCCATCTCGACCTCGGCAACCGATGCGGTGTCGAAGGACGAGCCCATCGCAGCAAGGAGGCGCAGTATCTCCGGCGCCGGGTTTGCTTTCACCGCATAATAGATCTTGGAATCGGGCAGCGCCTTCTCGAAGGCGCGGAAATTGTCGCGCACGACATCGAGGTCGACGACGAGGCAGGGACCGTTCGGACGTCGGGTGGCGAGGAAGTCAAGGATGCGCTGGGTGGCCATCGGGGTCTCTCCATAACGCCTTTCGGCGCGCACAAAGGCTGCGGAACGCGGGCGCTCAGCCTCGCGAACTCGCGGTCAAACAAAGGCGGGACGTCAAATCCATGGAACCAGCCGGTGGAGACCCCGGAACCATGAAATGCCGTCTCGCGGCGATGAACCTTGGCCTTGCCCGGCCTCGGTTCGCTTTGTCTGCCTTGGCTTGGATGGGAGAGCCCCGTCCGCACTGCCGGCAATGAAGGTGTGCCTCTTTAGTAACCCCGGTCTTTGGACAACCGGAAGAGAACCAGAAAGGCCCGCACCGTCGTTGCTTCAAGGTGTCCTCGGTCTTGTGGTTGGCCACTGACCGACTGGAGGGGTTGGCTCCAGTTACCTTACCGATTGCCCTCACCATTCGAGGATCGGCGGACACCCACAGGCACGTGCGACTTTGGGCAAGCGCGATATAGGAGCGAAGGGTTTCACAATCAATAAAAATCGTAAGCCCAGGTTGTAAAATTTCTGGCATCGAACAATGTTGGTCCGACTGTATCCGGAAATCGAACGATGCCAGGAACTCAAGGACCGCTGAACGCCTTCCTCAATCTGCGCCAAATGCCTGTGGAGGATGCGGAATTGGGCCCGCTCGCCGGCCTGCGCCTGGCCGTCAAGGACATCTATGACGTCGCCGGCTACCGCACCGGCTGCGGCAACCCGCAAAAATACGAGGAGGCGCATGCCGCCTCGCGCACGGCGCAAGCGGTGCAGGCCATCCTCGACGCCGGCGCGCGATTCGTCGGCAAGACCCAGACCGACGAGCTGGCCTTCTCGCTGTTCGGCCAGAACGCGCATTTCCCATACCCGGTCAATCCCGCCGCGCCCGATCGCGTCACCGGCGGCTCCTCTTCCGGCTCGGCGGCCGCGGTTGCCGGCGGGCTGGCGAACATCGCCACCGGCTCCGACACCGGCGGCTCGATCCGCGCGCCGGCGAGCTTCTGCGGCCTGATCGGGCTACGCACCACCCATGGCCGCATTTCGCTCGACGGGGCGATGAAGCTGGCATCGAGCTTCGACACGTTCGGCTGGTTCGCCGACGACATCGAGACCTATGAGACGGTCGGCAAGCTGCTGCTCGGCCGCGACCTGCATCAGCACCCGCTCAACCGCCCGCTCTCGATCCGCTGGCTGGACGCCTTCGTCATGGGTCCGGCGGAGGCCGCGCAATATGCGCGCATGAAGGCGCTGGCCGCCGCTGTCATAGGCCAGCCCGTGGAAACCGAATACGCCTTCGCTTCATTCCCCGACGAGCTTTACTGGTGCTTTCGCCGCCTGCAGGCCTTCGAGGCCTGGCGCGAGCATGGCCCGTGGATCTCGGCCGGCGGTCGCCTCAGCCCGGGCGTCGAGGAGCGTTTTGCCTTCGGCCGCACCATAGATGCCAAAACTGCCGCCGCCGAAGCGGCGCGGCGGCTGGCTTTCCGGGCCGAGCTCGGCGCCCTGCTTGGCAATGACGGCTTTCTCGTCCTGCCCACCGTTCCCGGCGCGGCGCCGCTCGCCGCCAGCACCCCGGAACAGTTCCAGGCCTACCGCGAAAGGGCGCTGCATCTCTTATGCCTTTCGGGTCTTTCGGGCTTTCCGCAGATCACCTTGCCGATCGGCTCCGTCGACGGCGCGCCCTTCGGCCTGTCGCTGCTTGGGCCTTCCGGCAGCGACGTTGCCCTGATACGGCTCGGCCGCAAGATTCTCGACGCGGCACGAAAGGTCTGACCATGGATACATTGACCCGCATGCGCGCCTTCATCGACGTGGTCGAGGCGGAGGGCTTTTCGGCCGCGGCGCGCAAGATCGGCCGCTCCAAGGCGCTGTTGTCGAAATATGTGCGCGAGCTGGAGGACGAGCTCGGCGCGCTGCTCTTGAACCGCACCACGCGCCAGTTCTCGCTGACCGAGGCCGGCCACACCTATTATCAGCGCGCCTCGGAGATCGTGCGCGAGGTTGACAGCCTTGCCGAGGCGGTGCGCCAGTCTTCCGGCGACGTCCGCGGCAGGATCAAGCTGTCGGCCGCCCGCACCTTCGCCGACGCGCCGATCGGTCAGTCGCTGGTCGACTTCGCCAGGCAGCATCCCGACATCGTGCTCGACATCCATCTCGACGACCGCTTCGTCGACCTTGTCGAGGAAGGCTTTGACCTTGCCGTGCGCATCTCGCGGCTGGAGAACTCCTCGCTGATCGCCAGGCGGCTGGCGCCGTTCTCGGTCAGGCTGTGCGCGTCGCCGGAGCTGATCGCCAAGCATGGCGCGCCGACGCGCCCGCAGGATCTCGCAAACCTGCCCTGCATCGTCGACACCAACGGCCGCTCGCTGGCCAACTGGCGCTTCAAGGGCGAAGGCGAGGAATCCATCAGCGTCGCCGTTTCCGGGCCTATCGAGGTCAACAGCCCGATCGTGGCGAGAGCCGCCGCGCTCTCCGGCCTGGGCTTTGCCATGCTGCCCGATTTCATCGCCGCCCCCGACCTCGCGTCCGGCAAGCTGGTCACCGCGCTCGACGATCGCATCCTGGCCGGCACCGGCATCTTCGCCGTCTACCCGCACCGCCGCTATTTGCCGGCCAAGGTGAGGGTCTTCGTCGACTTCCTGGTGCACTGGTTCAGGACGCGCGACACGGGCGCCTGAGCGAGCGTCCCAATTTCGCCCCCTTTCTGCTAACTCTGGGCTCGCTCCCGAGAGCAATTCCAGGAAAAGTGCGTAGCGGTTTTCCGTCCGGAATTGCGCAAAACAAATTATTAGAGCGGGTCAGCGTGGAACGCAGAACCGCTCTAAGTCAATGGAATCGCGGCACGGAATGCATCTGAAACGGCAAGCAACCATGCTGGCTTCGGCCCTTGCGGCCATATTGGCCTCGGTCGAGCAGGCTGAAGTCCATCCGCATGTCTTCGCCGAAGCCCGGCTCGACGTCATCCTCAGCCAGGATCACCAAAGTGTGACGGCGCTGCGCCACCTTTGGCGCTTCGACGACCTGTTTTCGAGTACAGTGATGATGGAGTTCGACAAGAACTCCGATCTGAAGCTTGACGACAAAGAGCTCAAGGAAGTGGCCGACACCGTCCATTCCTCGCTGGCCGAGTTCAACTACTTCCAGCTCGTCACCCAGGACGGCAAGGACGTGCCCATGGTGCCGCCGCCGCATCTGATGGCGAATTTCGACAACGATCAGTTGATCATCCTGTTCGAGTCGCAGCCGAAGACGCCGATCAAGCTTGCCGGCAAGGTCGACATCGGTGTCTACGATCCGACCTTCTACACCGCGATCGACTTCACCGACGACGCCAACATGACCGTCGAAGGCCTGCCCTCGACCTGCACCAAGAAGGTCATCCGTCCGGATCCGGACGAGGCGATCAAGGAAAACCAGAAGACCCTGACGGACGCGTTCTTCAACGATCCGACAGGCACGGACATGAGCAAGATCTTCGCCACCAAGCTCGAATTGGACTGCCCGCCGGAAGGATGATTTGGTGATGAAACCGTCGTTACGCGCAAGCAGGTTCCGCAAAAGTGTCGCACGGTTTTGCGATCGGAACCTGCGGCAGACAAGGGAATCCAAGCGGATATTCGTGGGGCATCCCACGGATATCCGCTTGGCGCTTGGCCTGCTGGCCGCCACATTGGTGATCGCCCACCTGCCCGGCGCCGCGCATGCGCAAAGCTCGCTCGGCATCGGCACCAATGACGGCATGGCGCCGACCACCACAGGTCCGTTCGCCCATATCCTGATGTGGATCAATCTCAGGCAGCAGGAATTCTATCACTCGCTGGCGGCGGCCATGAAGGCGATGCGTCAGGACGGCAGCAAGCTCTGGCTGCTGATCGGCCTGTCCTTCGCCTATGGCATCTTCCATGCCGCCGGCCCCGGCCACGGCAAGGCGGTGATCTCTTCCTACATGGTCGCAAACGAAGTGGCGCTGAGGCGCGGCATCCTGCTTTCCTTCGTTTCGGCGCTGCTGCAGGGCCTGACGGCGGTGGTCGTCATGGTGCTTGCCTATTTCGTGCTGCGCGGCACCGCCATCTCGATGACCGACGCCGCCTGGTTCCTCGAAATCTCCAGCTTCGTGCTGGTCACCTTGTTCGGCGCCTGGCTGCTTTGGCGCAAGCTCGGTCCATCGGCGCTGCGCCTGTTCGGCAGAGCGCCCGCCTACAGCCCGTCGGCCGCCCATG
>NZ_RZSB01000462.1:0-4872 GCF_004023285.1 Mesorhizobium sp. M2A.F.Ca.ET.067.02.1.1 | reverse complement strand
GTCCGAGCCTGGACAAGACCCCCGCGCCATCGGCACCTGCGAGATCCTGTGGAACCTGATGGATTTCACGCCGGAAGGCCGGCCGGACTGGGATGAGCAGCTGCAATATGCCGGGCAGGCGGCTGCTACGCACTGCCACTGATGGCGAGGGCGGGCGTTCTGCCAGTCGGCCTTTTCAGGCAACCCCAACGCGGATGCCGCGTTGGGGAAGGCGGAGGGGCTGTTCGGATCGGAGTTTTGAGATGAAAACGCTGCTGCCCCTGGTCGCCGTCGCGCTTCTTGCCGGCATGCCCGCTGCGTTCACCCAATCGAACGACACCAATACGGATGCCGTGGGACCGATGGTGACCCAGAATAAGGTCGACACCCAGACTTTCGTCACGACCGTGCCCAACGCCAACGCATTCGAGATCCAGTCGAGCAAGCTGGCTGAGGAGAAGTCGGCGTCGGCCGACGTCAAGGCTTTCGCCGCCGATATGATCAAGGATCACACAAAGGCCGGCGAGGATTTCAAGGCCGCGCTCAGTCAGGGCCAGACCACCGCGTCGATCAAGCCCGCCGGCCCGGGGCTGCAGCCGAAGGAGCAGCAGATGCTCGATGAGCTGAAGGCCGCCAGCGGCAAGGATTTCGACGCCAAATACATCAAGATGCAGACCGATGCGCATAAGGATGCGGTTGCGCTGTTTTCCACCTACGCCAATTCCGGCGACGACCCGGCGCTGAAGGAATTCGCCAAGAAGACCCTGCCGGTGCTCAAGATGCACGAAAAGCATGCGAAGGAACTGGCGGTCGCGCATCAGTGAGGGGTTTGGGCGAAGCTAATCGGCCAGTGCCGGTGCGAGGCCCCCCTCTCTGTCCTGCCGGACTGTCCGGCCCTTCGCTGTCGCTCAGGGCTTTCGTCGCTCGGAAAGCCAAGCAATTGGCTTTCCGTCCGCTGCGCGGACCGCTCCTCAACCCCCTCAAGGGGGGAGATCAGCTGTCACGCCGGCTTTCGCCAATCTCCAACGTTGCAGGAAGGGCGAGGCGCCGAAGCTGCCAATCTCCCCCCTTGAGGGGGAGATGTCCGGCAGGACAGAGAGGGGGGGCGAAGGAACGCTACGCTGGGCACTTTCCACCGGCAAATGCCGAACCGCCCGCCCACAAGGGGGGAAGGGGGGGCTGGCGTTCCCTCGCTGCCGCGATAAGCTCCCTCGCAAATCAGGGAGGACCACCATGGACAAGGAAGTCATCGAAGTGCCGGTGATGTCGGCAAAGGTGCGCGCGCTCGGGCTGCCGTGCTCGACGGCGGTGCGGGCCAACGGCTTCGTATTCATCTCGGCGACGCCGCCGGCCGACATGGTGACCGGCGAGATGGTGCGCGGCGACATCGAAACCCAGACCGAGGCTTCGCTGAAGGCGCTCAAACACTGCCTGGAAGCGGCCGGCACCTCGCTGGACAAGGTGGTGATGGTGCGCATCTACGCCGTCAATTCCGGCTTCTACAATGCCATCAACCGGGTCTATGCGAAGTACTTTGCGACCAACCCGCCAGCGCGCAGTTTCGTGCCGGTGGCGTCTTGGCCGATGGAGTTCGATATTGAGATTGAGTGTGTGGCGGTGGCGTGAGCTCGTAGTCCTCGCGGCTAGCGATAAGCAATATTGAACATCCTTGGTTTGATGTATTGTCGCATCTGATTTGACGTCTTGCGGTGGCATCTGACTGTCATCGGAATTGCAACCCTTCGGAAAAGAGTAGAAATATGTCTCTTGAAATTCAGTTGGAGAGAGCTCAGCGCCAAGTTAGAACTGACTCGCTCAGTATGTCTATCGGTGAGCTTGCCAGTATGTATGAAAATAAAGAATTGACCATAAATCCGGTATTTCAAAGGTTGTTCAGGTGGGAGCAGCATCAAAAATCAAAACTTGTCGAATCGATACTTCTCGGTATTCCGATACCTCCGATATTTCTTTTTGAGACAAAGATAGGAAGCTGGGAGCTTATAGACGGCCTTCAGAGGATATCTACGATATTTGAGTTCATGGGCGTCCTCAGAGACGCCAAGACATGGAAATTGCAACCTCCCTCGCATATGACGTCTACCATATATCTTCCTTCTTTTGACAACGTCGTTTGGACGGAATCCGACCGAATTCGCGATGTTGCCGTTGGGGACCAACAGGAATTGCCGAGACCTATGCAATTTGAATTTAAGAGAGCTCGTCTCAATCTCCAAATTTTAAAACGGCCGAGCGACGCGCACACTAAGTACGATCTGTTCCAAAGGCTTAACAGCGGTGGATCGATAGCAACCCCGCAAGAGATTAGAAATTGCGCTGTCATTATGGCAAGCGAGGAATTTTTTCACGTTCTTGAGGATATGTCTCAACTGGATAGCTTCCGACGGGTAAGCCGAATAACAGGAGCGGGCAGAAAGATTCAAAAGCCTATGGAGTTTGTTACGAGATTTGTTGGATTTTTGAGAGATAATTTTGACCCGTCTTTCGACGTGGAAGAATATATTGATAAGAAGATTATTTATATCGCCGATAGTGATGACTCTATTGGAGAAGTGACGTCGACTTTTAATAACACTTTCGACTTACTATTCGAGGCTGCGGGCAATGACGCGTTGCGTCGGTACGATCCTGTCAAACAAACGTTCACAGGTCAGGTAGGCCAAGTTGCGCTTGAGTCTGTTGCAATAGGTGTGGCCCGCAACCTTGATTCGATACTAAAAAGGCCCAATCCAGTCGCGTTTGTACTCGACCGAATTAAAGGCTTCTGGGCGCAACCTGAAGTATCTGAGTTTTCGAAAGCCGGAGTTTCGGGTAGTCGTAGACTTCAATCGACATTGCCATTTGGTGCACTGTTTTTCCGGCCATAGTTGGTTTTTAGATCATGAGCAAATTCGTATCAGAAGATACATTTAGCTCCTATGTTACTGAGGATTTCAATTGGCGCCTTAAGGAGATAAGTGATCTTAGAAAGGTAACGTCTACCGTTGGCGGTGGTTACGACGTTGCACTTAGGAAAGCTGGTATTGCCTTGCTCTATGCGCATTGGGAAGGCTACGTTAAATTTGTGGGGGAAGCTTACGTAAGTACGTCGCCGTCAGGAAAATGAAGATGTCTTTGCTGGTTGACGAATTCCTGGCGGCAGAAATCGGCGGAATCCTTCGCAAATACGCTACCGCCTCTGGGGATCTGAGTAGTCGGTTGGCGTTGATTTCTGACTGGAAAGCGCTGGAGAATGGCCAGTTTCGCAATTTCAAGGATAGAGGGATCGCAACCGGCGGCAACCTCAACTATGAGAGACTTTCTGAAATTTGTAAGCTAATCAAAATTGATCCAAAGAAAGTTGTACCGGATCCGGACTATTTAGATAAGAACGTTTTGGGCGTCAGAAATAAGATTGCTCATGGCGAGTCTATCACGGTGACAAAAGACGAGTTCATATTGTCGTCAGACTTCATCATTGAGGCAATGAGAGGATTTAGGTCTGAGACGGAGTATTGCGTGATAAACAAATCCTATTTGAGGTTATAATTCTCCAGGTTCAACATTTAACTAAAATACTCCTGCAGCGGCCGTACCTCCAGGTTCCCCGCCCGCAGTGCCGCAATCGCTTCCGCCACCGCAGCCGCGCCCGACAGCGTCGTGTAATACGGCACTTTCTGCATCAGCGTCGCGCGCCTTAGCGACTTCGAGTCCGACACCGCCTTCTGGCCGTCGGTGGTGTTGAAGACGATCTGGACCTGGCGGTTGCGGATGGCGTCCTCGATGTGGGGGCGGCCTTCCAGCACCTTGTTGATCTTCTCGGCCGTCACGCCGTTCTCGGCGAGGAAGCGGGCGGTGCCGGAGGTGGCGAGCACCTTGAAACCCTGTTCCGCCAAACGCTTGACCGCCGGCAGGATGCCCTTCTTGTCCTCGTCGCGGACCGAGACGAACAGCGTGCCGGAGCGGGGCAGGTCGACATTGGCGCCGAGTTGGCTCTTGGCGAAGGCCAGCGCAAAGTCGCGGTCGAGGCCCATGACTTCGCCGGTCGAGCGCATCTCCGGGCCGAGCAATATGTCGACGCCGGGGAAGCGGGCGAAGGGGAAGACGGCTTCCTTGACCGCGATGTGGCCGGGATTGCGCGGGTCGGGCATGGCGCCGTAATGGGCGAAGGCGTTCTCCAGCGTCTCGCCGGCCATGATGCGTGCGGCGATCTTCGCAATGGGACGGCCTATGGTCTTGGCGACGAAGGGCACGGTGCGCGAGGCGCGCGGGTTGACCTCCAGCACATAGACCGTGCCGTCCTGGATGGCGTATTGCACGTTCATCAGGCCGCCGACATTGAGCGCGCGGGCGAGCGCCGCGGTCTGGCGTTCCAGCTCGTCGACCAAGTCCGGGTGCAGCGAATGCGTCGGCAGCGAGCAGGCGCTATCGCCCGAATGGATACCGGCCTCCTCGATATGCTCCAGAATGCCGGAGACAAAGGTCTCCTTGCCGTCGCAGAGGCAGTCGACGTCGACCTCAATGGCGCCCGAAAGATAGGTGTCGAACAGCAGCGGGTTCTTGCCGAGCAGCGTGTTGATCTGGCCGGTCTTGTCGTTGGGGTATTTCTGCTTGATGTCCTCCGGCACAAGGCCGGGCACGGTGTCGAGCAGGTAGGTCTGCAGCATGCTTTCATCATGGATGATCTGCATGGCGCGGCCGCCGAGCACATAGGACGGGCGCACCACCAGCGGGAAGCCGAGCTCGCCGGCGACGAGGCGCGCCTGCTCGACCGAATAGGCGATGCCGTTCTTCGGCTGGGTGAGGTTGAGCTTGTGCAGCAGCTTCTGGAAGCGGTCGCGGTCCTCGGCGAGGTCGATCATGTCGGGCGAGGTGCCGAGGATCGGGATGCCGGCC
>NZ_RZSB01000461.1:0-4873 GCF_004023285.1 Mesorhizobium sp. M2A.F.Ca.ET.067.02.1.1 | reverse complement strand
GGCGAGGAGCGGATAGAGCGCGGTGCGCAGACCCTCGATCAGGTCCGGCAGCGGATATTTGAATTAGCGGTATTCGCCCTTGCCGAAGCCGTGGCGGGCCATCACCACATGGCTACGGAAATGCTCCTCATGCGGATAGAGGCCGGCGATTTCGGCGCATTCTTCCGCCGACACCAGGCCCGGCATGACGGCGCAGCCATGCATGTTGAGTTCGGAGACCAAGGCTCGCCAATCCTGAGCGGCGACGCGGGATTCGGAGGACCGGCTGGCGCGCTTGGTGTTCAGGGAGTGGATGGTCATCGGGATGGCTCCTTGCTCGCCATCAAAGTGGGGCGAAGCCAATGTAAGGGCCACCCGATTCCTGCGGAGTGAATGAGATCGTTGGAGAAGCCGGCAGGACAGAGGGGGGCGCGAAGGAACTCGACCTAGGCCTTCCTCCGATACCCATCCAGCTCCGGGTCGAGATCCACCTTCACCGCATTGGTGAACACGCAGGTCGCCACCATGATGCCGGCGAAGGCGGTGAGATTGACCAGCAGCGTTTCGTCGTAGCGGGCCTTGAGCGCGGCCCAGGTCTCGTCCGGAACGGCATTGGCATCGGCCGCGACCGCCTTGCCGAAGCCGATCAAAAGCGCCTCATCCGCGGTGGGATCGATCGCTTCGGGATCGAGCCCGCCCTCGATCAGCGCCCTGCGGAAGAAGGTGACCGGAATCTCCGCGCGCATCGTCTCGGCAATCGCCTTCGAGGACAGCCAGATGGCGCGGTCGTCTAGCGTGGGCTTGAGAAGATCGCGCAGCGTGAACCATTCGGCGTAGATGCGGTGCGCGGCCGGCGAATGAAGCAGGATGCGCTTCATGTTGGTCATGCGGCCGCGCAGCTTGAGCTCGCGGTCATGCTCGGCGCGGATGTCGTCGGAGGCGGTGGCGTAGTCGATTGCGGAGAGATGCGCCATCGGACTCACCCGAGCGTCGCGTGAAGCGCCGGCGCGCCGCGCAGCGTGTTGGAGACGGTGCAGATGCCCTCGGCGTCCGCCAGGATACGTTCTTTCGTCGCGGCATCGAGATCGCCGGTGATCTCGAGCTTGATGGTGAACGTCTCGACCCGCGAGGGCTCGTCCTTCGCCTTCTCACCGGTGACCTCCGCCCTCACCTCGCCGAGCCTGTCGGCGACGCCGAGGCGGGTCGCGGCGATGCGGGCGCTGAGCACCATGCAGGCGGCCAAGGAGGCATAGAGCAGGTCAAGCGGGCTGAAGCCGGGGGCGCTGACCTGCGTGACGACATCGACCATGCCACCGGTCGGGGTGGTTATCGTCGGCAGGCCGCCCAGCGGCATGACGGCGAGCGCGCCGGCGTTGCGGGTTCTGATCTTGAAGTCAGCCATCGTGTCGTCTCCAGTTTGGAGGCTATTGATAGCGGACGCGAATTGACGAGGACAACAATTGACGAGGACAACCTGCAACGTCAGCGCTGCCCCTCATTGTCCTGCCGGACATTTCTCCCCGTATAGTGACGGGGAGAAAGGGCTTGTCGCGGGCGTCGCGTCCCCGCCTTCTCCCCGTTCACGGGGAGAAGGTGCCCGAAGGCGGATGAGGGGCGGCGCCGGCGCCTGAAAGGCAGCGTGGGCGCCCTATGAAGGCCCCCTCTCCGTCCGCTTCGCGGACACCTCTCCCCGCCTTTGGCGGGGCGAGGAAAACGCTACTTCGTCAGATCCAGCGCCGCCGTCAGATCGCCCATCGGCGGCTGGTCGTTGTTGCGCAGCGCCTTCTCGCGGGCGACGATGCCTTGCAGCACCGGCAGGTCGTAGCGGTTGGTGATGAAGCGCAGGATCGAGGTGGTGTCGTACTGCGTGTGGTCGACCATGCCCATCTTCGCATAGGGCGAGATGATGAAGGCTGGGACGCGGTTGCCCGGGCCCCAGCGGTCGGCCTTGGGCGGCGCGACGTGATCCCAGAAGCCGCCATTCTCGTCATAGGTGACGACCACCAGCATATGCGCCCATTGCGGGCTCTTCTCCAGATGCGAAACGATGTCGGCCAGATGCTGGTCGCCCGAGGTCACGTCGGCATAGCCGGCATGTTCGTTGAGGTTGCCCTGCGGCTTGTAGAATGAGACCTGCGGCAGCTTGCCGTCGTCGATCGCCTTGATGAACTCTTCGCCGCCGAGGCCGCCATCCTTGATGTGCTCGGCGCGCGCAGCAGTGCCCGGCGCATAGGCCGCGAAATAGTTGAAGGGCTGGTGGTGGAACTGGAAGTTCGGCACCGGCGTCGCGTTCTTGCCGTCGAGCGCCGCCTCCCACGCGCCCGAATACCAAGCCCAGGAAACGCCCTTCAGCGACAGGAGATCGCCGATGGTGATCTCGTGCTGCGGCGGCAGGGTGGTCGGCGCAGCCGGATCGGCGAGCGCCTTGTCGCCGCCCTCGGCCGGCTTGTTGGCGCTCGGCTGGTAGGGCGGCTGCATGGTGTTGACGGCATAAAAGTCTGGAGTGATTGCGCCGTCATTGGCGAATTTCGGCACGCCGCCGAGCGCGGAGGCCGGCGAATTGTCGGCCGGCTTCAGCGTCACGCCATCCGGCTCGACGACGGCGATCTGGCCCTTCACCGGGCTGGTGTCGGCATTCGGATAGTAGGGCACGCAGGCGCAGGCGAGCATGAAGTGGTTGAGGAAGGAGCCGCCGAAGGCGCCTTGGAAGAAATTGTCGGCCAGAACGTACTTCTTGGCGATCGCCCACATCGGCAGGTTGGAGCCGTCGTAATGGCCCATCACCAGCGAGCCGGAATCGGCCCAGGCGACGAACTTGTCGTTCTTGCCGCCGTCGATCTGCATCTGCTCCTGGTAGAAGCGGTGCCAGAGGTCATGCGTGACGACGTTGGTGCCCTCGTTGAAGCCGTTCGGATCGTCGATGGCGAATGTCGCATTGGCGAGATGCGCGCTCTGCGCTTCCGTCACCGCCGGCGTGACGCCCTTGCCGGTCAGCCCGCCCCAGGCCGGCGGCAATTCGGAAAGCGGCGTGCCGTCACGGTCGAGCTGGCGCGCCTGGCCGGGCGACACATTCGCCAGGCCGTTGGCACCGGGGAAGCCGCCATAGAGGTTATCGAAGCTGCGGTTCTCAGCGTAGATGACGACGACGGTGTCGATCTTGTCGTAGCCGGGGGGAGCCGCGTGGGCAGGAGCAGCGAGCGATGCCAGCGCCGTGGTGGCGAGGCAAAGGGAGAGAAGGGACCGGATCATTGGGAAATGCCTCGTGGCTTGGGGATGGCTGGAGGACGGCAATGCAGGAACGCAGATGCATCAATGCCCAGCTACTTCGATGCCTTGTCACCTTTGTGACAGTTCCGTCCCCGTCAAACACGGTTTCGTGAGCGGGACGGCCAGTCATCAATCTGTTGCACTTGAACCTTACGTCGCGAACGAAATCGGGCGAAGGAAATCAGGGATGTCGCCGCGCACGATGAGACGGAAAAATCACGCGATCGCCCTGCTGGCAGCTTCGATCGTCGGCGCCAATACCGCGGAGCCATTGGGCGTCCATCCCGGCCCAATGACGCGCGCGCAAGCCTATGCCCGCGCCGACGCGCTGACGGCGCTCGGACGGCAGATGTTCTTCGACCCTTCGCTCTCTGCTTCCGGCAAGCAGGCCTGCTCGTCCTGCCACGATCCCAATCACGCCTTCGGACCGGCCTCGGCCTCGCCGGTCGAGATGGGCGGAGCCAAGCTCGACCAGCCCGGCGTGCGCGCCGTGCCGTCGCTGCGCTATTTGCAGGCAGCGCCAGCCTTCAGCGAGCATTTCTACGACTCTGAGGACGAAGGAGACGAGAGCGTCGACAACGGCCCGACCGGCGGCCTGACCTGGGACGGCCGCGCCGACCACGGCAAGGACCAGGCGAGAATCCCGCTGCTGTCGCCCTTCGAGATGGGCAACAAGGACAAGGCCCAGGTGGCCGCCAGCCTGGGCAAGGCGCCCTATGCCGACGCCTTCAAGGCCGCCTTCGGCGCCGATGTCTTCGACCATCCGCAGGACGCTTTTGATGCCGCGGTGGAAGCGCTCGGCACCTTCGAGCAAAGCAGCGCCGATTTCTATCCCTATTCCAGCCGCTATGACGCCTTCCTCGCCGGCAAGGCGCAGCTCTCGGCGCAGGAATTGCGCGGCCGGATGCTGTTCGAGGACGAGGCGAAGGGCAATTGCGCGAGCTGCCATTTGAGCGAGCCCGCCAATGACGGCGAGCCGCCGCAGTTCACCGACTACGGCCTGATCGCGATTGCCGTGCCGCGCAATCCGGCGATCCCCGCCAATTCCGATCCTGATAATTTCGACCTCGGCCTGTGTGGCCCGCTGCGCACCGACTTCAAGGGCCGCGCCGAGTATTGCGGCCTGTTCGAGACGCCGACGCTGCGCAACGTGGCCTTGCGCAAAAGCTTCTTCCACAATGGCTATTTACACACCCTGCGCGACGCGGTCGCCTTCTATTCCAGCCGCGACAGCGATCCGGCGCGCTGGTACCCGAAGAATGCCGACGGCACGGTCGACAAATTCGACGATCTGCCAAGAGCTTACTGGCCGAACCTCAACACCGACCCGCCGTTCAACGGCAGAAAGCCCGGCGACAAGCCGTCGCTGACCGATGCCGAGATCGACGACATCGTCGCCTTCCTCGGCACGCTGACCGATGCCGACCAGGCGGGGCACTGAGGCTGGGGGCCAGTCAGAAAGGCGCGCCGCAAGATTGATTCAAGGCGGTGCGGGCTCGGTTGCCGCTTCTCATTGCGCGAGCGCGTAGCGGCTCACCACCATGCCGCAGGCATAGGACTTCGAGCCGAGGAGCGTCAGCCTGGCGAACCCGCTTTTGTCGAAGATGCGGCGGCCTTTCCCCAGCAC
>NZ_RZSB01000460.1:0-4876 GCF_004023285.1 Mesorhizobium sp. M2A.F.Ca.ET.067.02.1.1 | reverse complement strand
GGACCAGCATCCGCATTGCGTGCTGCTGCTCGACGAGGTCGAGAAGGCGCATCCGGACCTGTTCAACATCCTGTTGCAGGTGATGGACCATGGCAAGCTGACCGACCATAACGGCAAGCAGATCGACTTCCGCAACGTGATCCTGATCATGACCACCAATGCGGGCGCGTCGGATGCGCAGCGCGCGGCGATCGGCTTCGGCTCGACCAAGCGTGAAGGCGACGATGTCGAGGCGATCAACCGGCTGTTCACGCCGGAGTTCCGCAATCGTCTCGACGCGATCATCCCGTTCGGCTCGCTGCCGGTGCCGGTGATCCATCAGGTGGTGCAGAAGTTCGTCATGCAGCTCGAGGCCCAACTCTCCGAGCGTGGCGTCACCTTCGACCTGTCGCAGGACGCGATCGCCTGGCTGGCCGACAAGGGCTATGACGAGCGCATGGGCGCGCGTCCGCTCGGCCGGGTCATCCAGGAGCACATCAAGAAGCCGCTGGCCGACGAAGTGCTGTTCGGCAAGCTGAAGAAAGGCGGCACGGTGCGCGTCACCGTCGAGAAGAAGGAAACCGGCGAGTCCGGCCTGAAGCTCGAATCGCTCGCCGACGAGTCGCCCGTGCAGCCGAAGAAGGAAGAGCCGGAAGACGCGCCGAAGCCGAAGAAGGCGGTGGCCAAGAAGCCTGCGCCCAAGAAGGCCGTGGCGCAGAAGCCGGAACCGAAGGGCAAGGACGGCAACAAGCGCAGCCTTGTGCCGCAACTGCCGCGCAAAGGCTGATCGGCCTTACCCCGAATTGCAGAAAGCCCCGGCAACGGGGCTTTTTTGTTGCAAGGAAACGTGGAAATCGGCCGGATTGTCCTTAATTTAACGGTGCGCGTGGCCGATGTCCTCCAACCGCCAACGGATTTTCCTGGATCAATGGAAAGACGATGCGCCCGTGTCGGTGCGGTCGCATCCTATGGCCGCGCATGCTATGGCCGGCACATGTCGACTTGGACCTCGGACGTCACAGCGCCTCGTTCCACTTGGTTCCTGCGTGGTGCCCGCGCGGCCTTTTCCCTGCCTGGCCTAATCCTCGTCAGCTCGTTCATTGGCTTTGCCGCCCTGGCGAAAGACGCCGGGGTCACGGTGGCGCAGGCCGCTTTCATGACCGGAACGGTGTGGGCGCTGCCATCAATGGTCGTGCTGGTGGGTGCGATCGCATCGGGAGCGGCGCTGCCGGCGGCGATGTTCGCCGTCACGTTGTCCGCCATACGTCTGATGCCGATGGTGATGGCGCTGGCACCCGAGATGCGCACCGGGAAAACCCGGCAATGCGTGCTCTACCTCCTGGCGCATTTCGTGGCCGTGACCTCCTGGGTGCTGGCCATGGAGCGCCTCAAGCGCGTCCCGCCTCAAATGCGTACGACTTACTATGCCGGCCTCGGCGGCACGCTGGTGACGACGAATGTCATCGTCGTGACCGTCGTTTATGCAGTGGCGGATGCGCTGCCGTCCGCCGTTTCGGCGGCGTTGCTGATGTTGACGCCGATGTATTTCCTGACCTCGTTGTGGGGGTCCGCACGCGAGCGGGCAGGGCATGTCGCAATGGTCCTGGGCCTCGTCCTCGGACCGGTCTTCCACATAGTGTTGCCGCAGATCGATTTGCTGGTTGCCGGACTGATCGGCGGCACGGTCGCCTGTGGCTTGCAATTGTGGCGGCGCAAGGGGCGCGCAGCGTGAGTTACTTTTCCAGCGGCGCCTGGTGGGGGCCATACATGTTCATTCTCGTCGCCGGTTTCGCCGCGACGGATATCTGGCGCTTCCTCGGCGTCTATCTTGGCGGCAAGCTTTCCGAAGATTCAGACCTGTTGGTGCTGGTTCGCACCATGGCGACGGCGCTTGTTGCCGCCGTCATCGGCAACCTGATTGTCTTTCCAGGCGGCGCGCTGGCGCACACTTCGCTTGGCTTGAGGATAGCGGCGGCGGCCCTGGGTTTCGTCGCCTATCTGGCGTCGGGAAAGCGCATGGTCGTCGGCATCGCCACAGCCGAGTTTTTGCTTCTGGCGGGACTTTATCTGAACTTTTGATTTCGCCCCATCTCAGCCCGCCAGAGCCGCCCGGATCTTGCCGGCATTCTCGGCCAGCACCTCCGGCTTTTCCATCTGTCCGGAATGCGGCTTCAACGGCACGCCCTCGAAGCGCGGAACGACGTGGACATGAAGGTGATAGACGGTCTGCCCGGAAGCCGGCTCGTTGAACTGCATGATGGTGACGCCGTCGGCGTTGAAGGCCTTTTTCACCGCCACCGCCACCTTCTGCACGACCGCGAACAGCGCGGCGAACGTTGCCGGATCGGCGTCGAGGATGTTGCGCGACGGCGCCTTCGGCACGACCAGCGTGTGGCCCGTGCCTTGCGGCATCACATCCATGAAGGCGACCACCGCGTCGTCCTCATAGACGCCGTGCGAGGGGATCTCGCCGCGCAGGATTTTCGCGAAGATGTTGCCGGGATCATAGGCTTCGGCCATGGGGTGACACTCCCAATTGCGTTCGCCGTCCGGTGTAGCGAAGCCGCCGGTGGGCGGCAAGGCGCTCAGGCGAGATCGACCGCCAAGCTGCCTTCGCTGCCCAGGATTATTCGCCGAGATCCTTGCGGAAGGGCGTGTGCTCTTCGAGATACTCGCCCATGCGTTCGACCTCGCGCCGCTCGCGCCTGAGATAATCGGCGACGGCGTTGCGTAAGCCGGGATGCGAAATGTAGTGCGCCGAATGCATGGTCACCGGACGGTAGCCGCGCGCCAGCTTGTGCTCGCCCTGCGCGCCTGCCTCCACCACCTTGAGCTTGTGCTCGATGGCGAAGTCGATGGCCTGGTGGTAGCAGACCTCGAAATGCAGGAAAGGGTGGTCCTCGATGCAGCCCCAGTTGCGGCCATAGAGCGCATCGGAACCGATGAAGTTGATGGCGCCGGCAATGTAGCGGCCATTGCGCTTGGCCATCACCAGAAGAATGTCCTCGGCCATGCGCTCGCCGATCAGCGAGAAGAACTGCCGGTTGAGATAAGGCCTGCCCCATTTGCGGCCGCCGGTATCCATGTAGAAGGCGAAGAAGTCATCCCAGGTGCTTTCGGTGATATCCTTGCCGGTCAGCCAGTCGATCGAGATGCCCTCGGCAAGCGCCTCGCGGCGCTCCTTCTTCATCGCCTTGCGCTTGCGCGAGGCAAGGGTGGCGAGGAAGTCGTCATAGGTCGAAAAGCCTTCATTGAAGAAATGGAACTGCTGGTCGGTGCGATGCAGGAACCCCGCCGCCTCCAGCGTCGCCACGTCGGGCTCGTTTGCGAAGGTGACATGCGCGGAAGAGACGCCGAGCTTGTCGGTCACGAGTTTCAACCCCTCCGCCAGGCCTGCCTTCACGGCGCCTGCGTCCTCGCCCCTGCTGACGAGCAGGCGAGGGCCGGTCACCGGCGTGAACGGCACCGAGCATTGCAGCTTGGGATAGTAGCGGCCGCCGGCGCGCTCGAAGGCGTCGGACCAGCCATGGTCGAAGACATATTCCCCCTGGCTGTGCGATTTGAGATAACAAGGGACAGCGCCGAGAAGCCCGCCTTGCGCGGTTTCAAGTCTAAGGTGATGACCTTGCCAGCCGGTGCGCCGAACAGCGCAGCCGGAATCTTCCAAGGCGCTCAGAAAAGCGAATGAAACCAGCGGGTTGTAGCCGTTTTCTTTATCGCCGCGCGTGGTCCCGGCAAAGCCGTCCCATTCCTCGCATGTGAACGCGCCGATGCCTGCCGCGACGCGGATCGCATAATCCGCGTTCGCTGCCCGTCCATCATCGTCGTCGCCTTGATCCATGGGGCTTATTTAAGCTTCGCCGGGGCAGCTACAAGTCACGTTTGAGGCACCCGGCTCAAGCGACTCTTACCAGGCCGGGTTCGAAACCCTCGAAGGTCATCTGGTCGGCATATTTGAAGGTGAGGTCGACCGCCGGCTGGTCATGCACGGTCCAGGTGATGACGGGCATCTTCAGCTTTTCACGCACGAAGCTGACGAAGGGGTTGGGCAGGTCGCCCGCGGCGTAGGAGGTGAAGGCGAGATCATGCGCGAGCATGGCGAAATGCGCCTCGATCAGCTGGTTGTCCTTGCCGTAGGCGGTCAATCCACCGGGGATGCCCGGCGCGTCCCTGGCGAAGTCGCGGATCAGCCAGTGATCGAACGACATGATGGCCACCTTGCCCTTGTAGCGCTTGAGCAGCCGGCCGACGGCTGCCACCAGGCCCGCGTCATGGCCGGGAACGCCTTTCAGTTCGACCACCAGCGGCACGCGGCCGTCGATCAGGTCGAGCGCTTCCTGCAGCGTCGGCACATGGTCCTTGGTGCCGCCGATCCTGAGCGTCGCCAGTTCGGCTGCGGTGCGTTGCCAGATGAAGCCGTCCTCGCCAATCAGGCGCTTCAGGTCGCCGTCATGGATGATCACCGGGACGCCATCCGACGAGAGATGCACGTCGCATTCGATGGCATAGCCGCGTTCGGCCGCCGCGGCGAAGGCCGACAGCGTGTTCTCCCAGCGGGTCTTGTTCATGTCGTGAAAGCCGCGATGCGCGACGGGGCGGGCAATCAGCCAGGAGAGATCGGTCATGTTGGGCATCACTCGACTTCGAAGATCGCTTCGATTTCGACCGCGGCGTTGAGCGGCAGCGTGGCGGTGCCGACGGCGGATCGGGCGTGCTTGCCACGCTCGCCGAGTGCCGCGACCAGGAAGTCGGAGGCGCCGTTGGCAACAAGATGCTGCTCGACGAAATCAGGAGCGGAGGCGACGAAGACAGTGATCTTGACCACGCGCCGGATCCTTTCGAGATCGCCGAGCGCCGCCTTGGCCTGCGCCAGGATGTTGATGGCGCAGAATTTCGC